>JAICUE010000263.1 GCA_025936015.1 Gemmatimonadaceae bacterium | reverse complement strand
GAGGTCGGGCCGATCTTCACGCACGGTGCCGTCGAACGGCTCAATCGCGATTACCGCGCCGGCGGCGTCGCGCTTCCGCCGACGACGTACGCCGGAGTCGCGCCGAAGGGGCAGAGCTTTGCCGGAGCGCTGATCGTCGCACCGCCATCGGCGGCGGGTTCGTCGTGGCTTCGCCGCTTCGCTCCCGCGTCGACCGCGTTCGCCAGCGGATGGATGCGCATCCGCGGCGCTCGCCGGCGTCGATCGCTCGACCGCGGGTTTGCGCTGTCGGATCACGTCGATTGGCCATCGCTGCTCGCGACCATCGACGCGACGGGTGCTGAACGCGTGCTCGTGACGCATGGTTATCGCGAGCCGGTAGTGCGGTGGCTGCTCGAGCATGGCATCGATGCGCACGCGATCGCCAGCCGCTGGGAGGGGGAGCCTGAAGGTGAACCGGCTGGCGAGGAAGAAGCGCACGAAGGCGCGAGCGCCGGCGGAACGCTCGACGTGAACGATCCGCTCGCATGAAACGCTTCGCTGCGCTCTTCGCCGCGCTCGATGAGACCACGGGCACGAACGAGAAGGTGGACGCGATGGTCCGCTACTTCTCCGCCGCCGAGCCGGCCGATGCGGCCTGGGCGGTCCACTTTCTCGCCGGCGGTCGTCCCAAGCGGCTGATCCCGGCGCGCAAGCTCGCCGAGTGGGCGATGGCGGAAGCCGACGTCCCCGACTGGTTGTTCGAAGAATCGTATCACGCGGTCGGCGATCTCGCCGAGACGATCTCGCTGCTGCTGCCGGATGCGCCGTCGTCGTCGGATCGGCCCCTGCATGAGTGGATCGAGCAGCGCCTCCTCTCACTCGCTGGCGCTGGCGAAGAGACACAGCGCGCCGGGATCGTCGCGGCGTGGCGCGAGCTCGCGGGCACCGAGCGCTTCGTCTGGAACAAGCTGATCACCGGTGGCTTTCGCGTCGGGGTCTCGGCGCAGCTCGTGACGCGTGCGCTGGCCAGAACCACCGGTATCGACGAAGGGGTGATCGCGCACCGTCTCACCGGAAGTTGGGAGCCGCGCGCCGAATCCTTCCTCGCGCTCTCGGCGACCGACGTCGCCGACGCCGACATCTCGCGCCCGTATCCCTTCTTTCTTGCCTACGCGCTCGAGGATGCCGTCGAAACGTTAGGCGACGCGGCCGACTGGCAGGTCGAATGGAAGTGGGACGGCATTCGCGCGCAGCTCGTCCGGCGTCGCGGGCAGAGCTTTCTCTGGACGCGGGGTGAGGAGCTGGTGACCGACCGCTATCCGGAGATCGCCGAGGCGGCGCGGCTGCTGCCTGACGGCACCGTGCTCGATGGCGAGCTCCTTCCCTGGCGCGACGACCGTCCCCTCCCCTTCGCCCAGCTCCAGCGCCGCATCGGCCGCCGCACGTTAGGCGCGAAGATGCTCGCCGACGTCCCGGTCGTGCTGATGGCCTACGACCTGCTCGAGCTCGACGGCGTCGACATCCGCGAGCGGCCGATGGCCGAGCGCCGCGCGCTGCTCGAGGAGCTGCTCGCCCGTCCGGTGCTGAAGCATCGCTTCACGATCTCACCGATCGTGCAGGGCGAGGGATGGGATGCCGTCAGGCAGGCGCATGCCAACGCGCGCGAGCTCGCGGCCGAAGGCCTGATGCTCAAGCGGCGCGACGCGGCATACGGTGTCGGCCGGCGGCGCGGGCCGTGGTGGAAGTGGAAGGTGCAGCCGTACACCGCCGACGCGGTAATGGTCTACGCGCAGGCGGGGCATGGCCGTCGCGCGCTGCTGCATACCGACTACACCTTCGCGGTCTGGGACGACGGAAAGCTCGTCCCCTTCGCGAAGGCGTACTCGGGTCTCACCGATGAGGAGATTCGCAAGCTCGATGCGTGGATCCGCCGCAACACTGTCGAGAAGTTCGGCCCCGTCCGCTCGGTGAAGGCGGAGCAGGTGTTCGAGCTCGCCTTCGAGGGCATTCAGTCGTCGCCGCGCCACAAGTCGGGTGTCGCGGTCCGATTCCCGCGGATCCTTCGCTGGCGCACCGACAAGAAACCCGAAGATGCCGATACCATCGCGACGTTGCGTGCGCTGATGGACCAGCCGTCGTAACGTCGCACCGCATGACAGCACGAGTTCCTTCCCCCCGCGCGCGCCAGTCCGCGCGATCAGCCGACGCTCCCTTCGATGGTATCTCGACGAGCGCCGGCGTCGTGCGTGCGCAACGGCGCATCGAGACATGGTTCGCCGCGCGGGGATGGAAGGTGTTCGACTTTCAGCGCGAGGTGTGGCGCGCCTATCTGGACGGTGAGAGCGGGCTGGTGCACGCCGCGACCGGCACGGGCAAGACGCTCGCGGCGTGGATGGGTCCACTCATCGAATGGCTCGCCACCCAGGAACCGCGGCGAGCGGGCGAGACCGCGTTCGATGAAGAAGATGAGGTGGCCGTGCCGTCGCGCGGCAAGCGCGTCCGCCGCGATCGCGCGCCCGCGCTGCGAGTTCTCTGGATCACTCCGCTCCGTGCCCTCGCCGCCGACACCGCCGAAGCGTTAGGCGCGCCGATCAGGAGCCTCGGGCTGCCGTGGACGATCGAGACACGCACCGGCGACACGCCCGCCACGCTCCGGGCGCGGCAGCGCCGCAAGCTGCCGACTGCGCTGATCACGACACCGGAAAGCGTATCGCTCCTCCTCTCGCGGGAGGATGCGCCCGAGTTGTTCAACGAACTGCAGCTCGTCGTCGTCGATGAATGGCACGAGCTGCTCGGCACGAAGCGTGGCGTGCAGACCGAGCTCGCCCTGGCGAGGCTCCGCGCGCTGCGGCCGTCGCTCCGCATCTGGGGACTCTCGGCCACGATCGGCAATCTCGACGAAGCTGCGAGCGCGCTGCTCGGCAGCGAGCTCTCGCGGGAAGCACGGATCGTTCGCGGCGAAGACAGCAAGGCGGTCGTGGTCGATTCATTGATTCCGCCTGTCGTCGAGCGTTTTCCGTGGGCGGGACATCTCGGGACGCAGATGATCCCGCAGGTGATCGCCGCGATCGAGGAAGGACGCAGCGCGATCGTCTTCACCAACACACGGTCGCAGACGGAGATCTGGTTCCAGGCAATCCTCGCTGCGCGCCCCGATTGGGCGGGTCACATCGCGCTGCATCACGGCTCCCTCGACCGGCGCCAGCGGGACTTCGTCGAGGAGGGACTGCGCACCGGCGCACTGCGCTGCGTCGTCGCGACCTCGAGCCTCGACTTGGGCGTCGACTTCTCGCCGGTCGATCGCGTGCTGCAGATCGGCAGCCCGAAAGGAGTCGCCCGCCTGCTGCAGCGCGCGGGACGCAGCGGCCACCAGCCCGGCGCGGTCAGCCGTGTCACGTGCGTGCCGACCAATGTCCTCGAGCTGATCGAGGTCGCCGCTGCCCGGGACGGCATCATGAAAGGCGCGATCGAAGCGCGGCCGCTCGTCGAGCGGCCGCTCGACGTCCTCGTCCAGCACGTGGTGACCGTCGCGTTAGGCGGCGGTTTCCGCCCCGATGAGCTGCTCGCCGAGGTCCGCGGGACGCACGCGTACGCGGCGCTGCACGATGACGAATGGGAGTGGGTGCTCACCTTCGTCACCAGCGGCGGGGAAGCGCTCCGCGGCTATCCCGAGTACACGCGGGTGCGGATCGACGCCAGCGGCCGCTACCTCGTCGACGACCGCGGCGTCGCCCGACGCCACCGCCAGGCGATCGGCACGATCGTCAGCGACGGCTCGATCGTCGTCCAGTACCTGCGCGGCGGCGGCGCGTTAGGCAGCGTCGAGGAGTCGTTCATCGCCCGGCTGACTCCGGGCGACCGCTTCACCTTCGCCGGCAAGCCCCTCGAGTTCGTGCGGGTGCGCGACATGAAGGCGTGGGTGCGCCGCGCCCCCTCGGCGAGCGGAGCCATCCCGCGCTGGATGGGGAGCCGGCTCCCGCTGTCGCAGTCGCTGGCCGAATCGCTGAGGAACAAGCTGGACGAGGCCTCACGCGGTGAGTGGCGCGATGTGGAAATGCAGACCGTGCGCCCGATCCTGGAGGTGCAGGCGCGCTGGTCGCGGATCCCCCGCGCTGGCGAGCTGCTGGTCGAGCGGGTGAAGACTCGGGAAGGACATCACCTCTATTTCTTCCCCTTCGAGGGGCGACTGGTGCACGAGGGGCTCGCCGCACTGTTCGCCTGGCGCATCTCGCGATTGGCGCCGATCACCTTCTCGCTCGCGGCGAACGACTACGGCTTCGAGCTCCTCGCGCCGGAAGAGGCCCCACTCGACGCGGCGTTAGGCACCCTGCTCTCGCCACACGGCTTGCTCGACGACATCCCGGCCTCGCTCAACGCGACCGAGATGGCGCGGCGCCAGTTCCGCGAGATCGCCCGCGTATCCGGGCTCGTCTTCCCCGGCCTGCCGCACGCGGGGAAGACGGCGCGGCAACTCCAGGTGTCGAGCGGCCTGTTCTTCGACGTGCTCCAGCGTTATGACCCGGCGAACCTCCTGCTCTCGCAGGCGCACCGCGAAGTGCTCGAGCGGCAGCTCGAGAGCAGCCGGCTCGGTCGCACCCTCGAGCGCTTGTCGCGCGCGCGCGTCGTGATCACCACGCCGAAGCGAACGACGCCGCTCGCCTTCCCCCTCCTCGTCGACCGCACCCGCGACCGCGTCTCGTCCGAGACGTTAGGCGATCGGATCCGGAAGATGCAGGTCGCGCTCGAGAAGGCCGCCGGATGAGCGGTCCGGAGGCGGTTGTCGTCT
>JAICUE010000178.1 GCA_025936015.1 Gemmatimonadaceae bacterium | reverse complement strand
GCGGTCTACGCCGAGGCGGCCGGGATCCAGCGCCGCCTTCCTCGCGCCGTCGCCGTCCCCACCGACGCCGACGATGTCGTCACCCTCGTCCGCTGGGCCGCCGCGACCAGGACGCCACTCATCCCGCGCGGGTCGGGCAGCAGCATGGCCGGCGGCGCGATCGGCGACGGCGTCATCCTCGACCTCAGCCGCCTCCGCGAGATCAGGCCGGTGAACGCCGCCGCCCAACGCGTGCACGTCGGCCCCGGCGTCGTGCTTGGCGCGCTCAATGCCGCACTCGCGCCGTCGGGCCTCCGCTTCCCGGTCGACCCGTCGAGCTGGTCGTTCTGCACGTTAGGCGGGATGGCCTCGACCAACGCCGCCGGTGCCCGCACCGTTGCCGTCGGCTCCACTCGGCCCTGGATCACCGCCCTCGACTGCGTCTTCGCCGACGGCTCCCGCGCCCTCGTCCGCCGCGGCGACCCGCCGCCTAACGTTCCGCCGGTCGCGCGCTTTCTCGCCGAGGCCGCTCCGTCGCTCCGCCGTCGCGAGAGCGAACGCCCGGCTCGCCATCCCGGGGTCCGCAAGGAGTCCTCCGGGTACGGAATCTCCGAATGGGCCCGCGGTGGGGAGCAGGCGGAAGACCTCGTCGACCTGCTCGTCGGCAGCGAGGGAACCCTCGCGATCTTCGTCGGCATCGAGCTCACGCTGCAGCCGATTCCCGCCGCCACCGCGAGCCTCCTCGCTGCGTTCCCCTCGCTCGAGACCGCGGTCGACGCCGCGGCTGCCGCGCGTGCCGCTGGTGCGAGCGCGTGCGAGCTGCTCGACAAGACCTTCCTCGACGTCGCGGCTGCCGGCCCGCTCCCGGTCGAGATTCCCGTCGGCACCGAAGCGGTGATCATGGCCGAGGCGGAAGCCGAAAGCGCGAACGAGGCGCAGGCAATCGTCGCATCGATCGTCGCTGCCTGTGAGCGAGCCGGTGCGACCGCCGTCCGTGTCGCCGACAGTGCTGACGCCGAGAAGAAGTTGTGGGCGCTCCGTCACGCCGCGAGCCCGATCCTCGCCAAGCTCGATCCCTCGCTCAAGTCGATGCAGTTCATCGAGGACGGCGCGGTGCCGCCGGCGCGCCTCGCCGAGTATGTCCGCGGGGTCCGCGCCGCCCTCGCGCGCCAGGAGATTCGCGGTGTCATCTTCGGCCACGCCGGCGACGCGCACATTCACGTCAATCCGCTCGTGGATGTTCGGCGTGCTGACTGGCATGCCCGCGTCGCCGCGCTCCTCGCCGATGTCACCGCGCTCGTCGCCTCACTCGGCGGCACCGTCTCCGGGGAGCACGGCGACGGCCGTCTCCGTGCGCCGCTTCTCGAGGAAGTGTGGGGTCGGGAGATCGTGGAACGCTTCGCGCTCGTGAAGCACGCCTTCGACCCGGAGGGAATTCTCAACCCGGGCGCCAAGGTCGCGCGCGAGTCCGACGCCGGCATTGGCGACGTGAAATACGATCCTTCGCTCACGCCGCTTGCTTCGAGCGCCCGTCGCGCCCTCGATCGCGTCGAGCGCGATCGCGCCTATTCGACCTTTCGCCTCGACCTGCTCAACGAGTAGCTTCCGCGCCGCGTCGTCAGCGCCTCTCCGGTCGAAGGCACGCACGCACGTCCCCGCCGCTCTCTCGTCTCTCCTCGCAGCATCCCCGTTCCCTCGATTCTCCTCGCACGCTCGCCGTTCCCTCATCTCTCCTCGCAGTGTCGCAAGGTCGCCCCGCCATGTTTTACTCTGAGCCCCGTCTAACGCTTCTCGCCCGCCCGGTTTTCACCGAGCCCGCTCACCTCCCGGTCACCTGGATCGGCGAGAGCACCGATGGCGAGCGGCTGGCCGAGTTCGCGGGACGGCTGTGCTACATGAGCCAGAAAAATCCGGCGAAGCGGAACACGCGCGAGTACCTCGAGAACATCAAGAAGCAGGGACACGGCTCGGTGCTCGAGCACGCGAACTACTCCATCCTCCTCGAGGGCGTGAGTCGCTCCCTCACCCACGAGCTGGTGCGCCATCGCGCCGGCTTCGCCTACTCGCAGCTCTCGCAGCGCTACGTCGACGAGAGCGACGCGCACTTCGTGGTTCCCCCAGCGATCATCGGCGACCAGGCGCTCGAAGGCGCGTGGCGCGCGCAGATGGAGTCCGCGCTCGCCAGCTACATCGCCCTCGTCGAGCAGCTGATGGAACGCTACTCGTGGGTCGCCGACCGAGTGCACCGGCGGAAGATGGCGCGTGAGGCAGCGCGCGGCGTGCTCCCCAACTCGACCGAGACGAAGATCGTCGTCACCGCCAACGCGCGCGCCTGGCGCACGATGCTCGAGCTCCGCTCGAGCGAGGGCGCCGAGCTCGAGATCCGCCGCTGCGCCGTCGCGCTGATCCGCCTCCTCCAGCAGGAGGCGCCGGCCTTCTTCGCCGACTTCGAGATCTACGCCGGTGAGGACCGCCGTGAGGCAGCGCGCCTCGTCTACCACAAAGTCTGACGACGAGAAAAAAAATTCTCGATTTTTTTTCGCCGCCGAGCAAAAAATCATTGCGAGAAAAAATCGGTGCGCGTACTTTGCGTCCCGCATGAATGGTGGCATTCGAGTTGCGCTCCGCACTCATGACCACCTCACCGGCATCGGATGACGCGAATCGGTTTCGCCTACAATCAGAAGCCAGACTCGGAGGCGCCGCAGGACGGCGGCGACGTCGAGGCACCACGCCCCGACGAAGAGCCTCCCAGTAGCGCACTCGCCGATTCTCCCTCGGACTCGAGCGACGAATTCGCCGAGTGGGACTCGGTCGCCACGATCGACGCCGTCGCTGATGCACTCGGCGAGCTGGGTGAAGTCGTCCGCCTCGAGGCGACCGCCGATTTCCCCGAGCGTCTTCGCGAAGCACAGCCCGACATCGTCTTCAACATCGCCGAAGGGCTTCGCGGCGTGAATCGCGAAGCCCATGTCCCGGCGATCTGCGAATTTTTTGGCGTTCCGTACTCGGGCAGCGATCCGCTCACGCTCTCGCTCTGCCTCGACAAGGCGCGCACCAAGGAAATCCTCGCCTATCACGGCGTCCCGACCGCCGCGTTCGCGCTCGTCGCCTCGGTCGAAGAGATCCCCGCGCTTCGCTCGCGCATCCGCGCCGTCCATCACGTCACCAAGGCGCACGTCGTCCCGAGTGAGCGGCCGCTTCACCTGCCGCTCTTCGTCAAGCCGGTGCACGAGGGATCGTCGAAGGGGATCACCGAGAAGAATCTCTGCCGCTCGCTCCCGGAGCTCGAGCAGCAGATTGACTTTCTCCTCGAGAGCTATCGGCAGCCCGTCCTCGTCGAGGAGTTCCTTCCCGGTGACGAGTTCACCTGCGCGGTCCTCGGCAATGGCGATGGTGCAACGGTTCTCCCCCTCGTCGGGATGAACTTCGCCGCGCTGCCTGACGGTGCGGTTCCGATCTACGGCTTCGAAGCCAAGTGGCTCTGGGATCGCCCCGAGAATCCGCTCGAGATTTTTTCCTGCCCCGCTCGGGTCAGCGACGTGAAGCGTCGCGCGATCGAGAGCGTGGTGCTTCGCACCTATCGCGTGCTCGGCTGCCGCGACTGGTCGCGCATCGACGTTCGCCTCGACGCCGGCGGCACGCCGAACGTCGTCGAGGTCAATCCTCTCCCCGGGATTCTTCCCAATCCCGAGGACAACTCGTGCTTCCCGAAGGCCGCGCGCGCAGCAGGGCTGAGTTACGAAGAGCTCATTCAGTCGTGTTTGCGCCACGCCGCCGAACGGCAGGGAATCGCCCTGCCAGGTCATCTCGCTCGCCCAGTCGCTCGGCGAGCCGTGGCCTCTGCCTGACGACACGAAGAAGGAAAAAATGAAGGTCGCCGTGCTGTTCGACGGGCTGTCCGCGCTGGGGAAGACGCCGGACGTCCTCATCCTCGATACGATCGAAGCCGTCGAGTCCGCGCTCACCGCGGCGGGCAACGAAGTCGTCCGCGTTCCCGTGAATCCCGACGGACGCTGGGTCGAACGCGTTCGCCGCGCAAAGTTCGATCTCGTGTTCAATCTCTGCGAGAGCATCGACGGCGTCGGCGCGCTCGAGCCCGCGGTCATCTCCGCGCTCGAGCTGATGGGTGTGCCCTACACCGGCGCGACCAGCTACACGACCGCTGTCTGCCTTCGGAAGCACGTCGTCAATACATTGCTCGCGTCGCTCGGCCTGCCCGTCCCGAAGTTCGGCGTCGTCACGCCGGGCGGACAGCTCCCCGCCGTCGGTTTCCCCGCGATCGCGAAGCCCGCCGCGGAAGATGCATCCATCGGCGTCGAGCAGCGCTCCGTCGTTCGCAATCTCCGGTCGCTCGCCGATCGCGTGACCGCAATGCACTCGCGCTGGGACGAAGTCCTCGTCCAGCGGTTCATCGATGGACGTGAGGTGAACGTCGGCATCCTCGGCGAGGTCGCGCTCCCTGTCGCCGAGATCGACTTCGCCGGAATGCCGAAGGGGATGTGGAAGATCGTGTCCTATCAATCCAAATGGCTGACTGGTTCCGAGGAAGATCTCGGCTCCGTCCCGCGCTGTCCCGCTGATCTGTCGCCCGAGCTCACCGACGAGTTGAAGCGCATCGCCCTCGCCGCCTGGCGCGCCGTCGGCGGCAGCGGCTATGGCCGCGTCGACTTCCGCGTCGATTCCGCCGGCAAGCCGTGGCTTCTCGAGGTGAACGCGAATCCCGACATCGCCCCCGATGCCGGACTCGCCCGCATGGCGCGAGTCGCGGCGCTCGACTATCCCGCGCTCGTACACGCGGTGTGCGAGCACGGTCTCGCCCGCGCGCGCGGCGTCCCGTCGGTCGCCGAGCGGTGGGCACTCGCCGAGCGGCTCTCCGGCATCAGCGGCGCACCCGACCCGGCGGCGCTCGACCTCTTCGTCGTCGGGCAGCGTTAGGCAGTGGAGACCACGATGGCGGTCGCGCGCATCGGCGAACTGTCGGCCGCGCACCGCGCGCGCATCGCCGCCATACTGGAAGCCACCGCGGTATTTCGCCGCGAAGAGATCGATGTCGCGCTCGAGCTCTTCGACGAAACGTTTCCGCGCGACACCCGTCCCACCATCGATGCCGCGACGGCCGCGGCACCGTGCAACGACGCTCCCCCCACCGACTCCTCCTACGTCTTCCTCGGCGCCTTCACCCCGGAAGACGAGTTGGTGGGCTATGCCTGCTACGGCCCGACCCCGGACACCGACCGCACCTTCGATCTCTACTGGATCGCGGTCGATCCGACGGTGCAGGGCACGGGCGGCGGAACCCGACTCATGACCGAGGTCGAACGAAGGCTCGAGGGACTGAACGCCCGAATGCTGGTCGTGGAAACATCGTCCCGACCCGAGTACGCACCGACGCGCGCTTTCTACGAGCGCCGCGGCTACGCCGAAGCCGCGCGCGTTCGCGAGTTCTACGCGCCGGGCGATGACCGGGTCATCTTCACCAAACGGTTCCAGGGAATTTTCAACTCGTCCACAGGGCGGGGAGCGGTGCAGCAATGAGTGACTGGCAGAAAATCCTGCGCGAAGGCGCTGTCGACACCCTCGACAAGCTCGCCGACAAGTTCGGCCGCGATGTCATCGACGTCGAAGCCCTCCGGCCCGCATTCGAGAACTTCCAGATGCGCATCACGCCGGCGGCGCTGGAGCAGATCAAGGCCGTCGGCGACCCGATGTGGAATCAGTACGTCCCGACGGTCAAGGAGCTCGACATCGTCGACGGCGTCATCGACTCGCTCGACGAGGACGCCGATTCGCCGGTGCCGAACATCACGCATCGGTATCCCGATCGCGTGCTCTTCCTCGTCAGCCCGGTCTGCGCGAGCTACTGCCGCTTCTGCACCCGTCGCCGCAAGGTCGGCGACCCGGAGAAGATCCCGCTCAACCAGTACGAGTCAGCGTTCCAGTACATCCGCGAGCATCCG
>JAICUE010000144.1 GCA_025936015.1 Gemmatimonadaceae bacterium | reverse complement strand
TCGTCCGCGTGGACGGGCGGAAGGTTGATGTTGAGCAGGGTGTCGTTCGGAAAGTTCGGAAGCGACGTCAGGTGCCGCAGCAACGGCGTGAGCACCTTCACCTGCTCTTTGAGGTGGGTGAGGTCGGCGCGAAGGTCGCCTCCGGCAAACGAGAATGCCAGTGAGGGGATGCCAAGCGCGAGTCCCTCCATCGCCGCCGCCACGGTGCCCGAGTAAAGGACGTCCTCACCCATGTTCTGGCCGTGATTGATGCCGCTCAGGACGAAGTCCGGGCGCTCAGGCATCAGTGCTTCGACCGCGAGCATGACGCAGTCAGTGGGCGTTCCGTCCACCTGGAAGCGGCGTTCGCCGACCTCGATCGGGCGGAGCGGATGGTGCAGGCTCAGCGAGTGGCTCGTGGCGCTCTGCTCCCGATCCGGCGCGACGACGGTGATCTCGCCTAACGGTGCCGCGGCCTCGGAGAGACACTCGAGCCCATGGGCGCGGATGCCGTCATCGTTGGTGAGAAGAAGCCGCATCACGTAGCCAGCCGCAGCCGATGGCGAAGGATCGTCGCCATCACCCGGGCGGAATCGCGGCATTCGCGAAAATGGCTGCGCCCGCCGTCGTTCGCAGGATGGTAGATCGTCGGTACCGGGACGGCGGCGATCCGGAAGCCGTGGTGAGCGGCGCGGATGATGAAGTCCGTCTCGTATTCATACCGGTCGCCGATGGCGGCAACCGTGTCGAGCACCTCGCGGCGGATCGCGCGATACCCGCACTGAGTATCGGGGATCGCACGGCCGCAGACAGAGTTGATCGCCGCGGTCGACAGCGCGTTGGAAAAGCGGCGGCGCAGGGGCATCGCGCTCCGGTTGCGCACGCGAGTCCCGATCGCGACGTCGGCCTCGTCGAGCGCCGCGACCAGCCGTGGGGCGCACGCCGGGTCGTGCTGACCGTCGGCGTCGATCGTGAGCACGCGAGTGGCGCCAAGCGCGGCTGCCTGCGCGAACGCGGCGCGCAACGCTGCGCCCTTGCCGCGATTTCGCGAGAACGATTCGCTGCGATCGCAGCGCTCCGCGAGCACCCGTGCGGTGTCATCGGCCGAGCCGTCGTCCACGCCGACGATCGCCGCGCCGGGCAGCGCGGCCCTCAGACCGTCGATGACGGCCGGGAGAGAGGCCTGCGCGTTGAGGGCGGGAATAGCACAGACGATGCGGGTCATTCCACCGCCGGTTGTCTCGTCCCATCGAGCAGGCCGAGTATCTCGTGGAGCTCGGACTCGAGCGTCTGCAGCGCTTCGACGTCCAGCGCGGCGCGGGCGGCCGGCTTCAGATCGCCGCCGCGGCGGTGTTCATCGATCTTCTGCCGCGCGCCGTCGATCGTGTACTTCTCGGCGTAGAGGAGGTGCTTCACCAGCATGATCAACTCGATCTCTTTCCGCTGATAGACGCGGTTACCGGAGCGATTCTTCGCGGGGTTGAGGAAGCGGAACTGGCTCTCCCAATAGCGAAGGACGTGCGGTTTGAGATCGGTGAGCGAGCAGACTTCGCCGATCGAGAAGAACTCCTGCACTGGCTCGGGTGTGGACGGCGTCATCGATCCTGTTCCGGACGCAACTCGCGTCCCATGAGGTCCTCGATCGACCGGCGTGCCGGATAACCATCGAAGAGTGTGCGACAGACGGCTTCGATGATCGGCATCTCGACGCCCTCACGCTGGGCGAGTGCGAGGGCGCTCGCGGCGCTGACGGCGCCCTCGGCGACGGTCTCGCGACCGGCGAGCGCCTCCTCGAGCGTCTTGCCCTTCCCGATCTCGACGCCGAGCGAGCGGTTGCGACTGAGCGAGCCGGTGCACGTGAGTACCAGGTCGCCGAGGCCGGCGAGGCCGGCGAAGGTACGCTCCTTGGCGCCTAACGCGACGCCCAGCCGCGACATCTCGGCGAGCCCGCGAGTGATCAACGCCGCGCGCGAGTTGAACCCCAGCCCGAGCCCCTCGGCGATGCCCGTCGCGACCGCCATGACGTTCTTGAGGGACCCGCCCAGCTCGACGCCAACGACGTCGTCGCTGGTGTAGACACGAAAAAACGCGTTGCTCAACAATTCCTGTGCGACGGCCGCGGCGGCGGGCCGCGTCGCGGCGGCGACGACCGCCGTCGGCTGCCTGACGGCGACTTCGGCGGCGAAGCTCGGCCCGGAGAACGCGACGACGGACCGACCGGGAAGCTCGCCCGCCACGACATCGGTCATCAGCGAGAGCGAATCCTTCTCGATTCCCTTGCTGGCGACGACGATCGTTGCGCTGCCCGGAACCGCATCGGCGCCGGCACGGACCACCGAGCGCAGTGCGTGCGACGGCGGTGCATAGACGACCAGCGATGCCCCGCCTAACGCGTGAGCCATGTCCGCGGTCGCGCGCAGTGTAGCATCGAGCGAAAAACCGGCGAGGAACCGTTCGTTGACGTGGCTGGCGTTGATGGACTCGACGACGTCCGCTTCGCGAGCCCAGAGCAGCGTGTCATGCCCGTTGGCGGCGAGCACGTTCGCGAGGGCGGTACCCCACGCACCGGCACCGATGACGGCGGCGCGGGTCACGCGCTGGCCTTCCTGCCGAACCGGTGCTCCTCGCCGCGGCGCAACCGGCCGATGTTGGCGCGGTGACTCCAGAACACGAAGAGCGTGATCGCGATGCTGACCGGAAAAAGCGGGGTGTGAATCCCGACGATGAGCGCGATCGCGATCGGCAACGCGACCGCCGCGAGGAGCGATCCGAGGGAGACGTATCCGCTGATGCTCACGACCGCGAGCCACATGGCGACGGCGATGAGCGTGGGGACCGGTGCGAGCGCCATGAAGACCCCAGTCGCGGTCGCGACCCCCTTCCCTCCTCCCTGCCACAGCAGGAAAATCGGCTTGGCATGTCCGGCGATCGCGGCGATGCCGGCGGCGATCGCCCAGAGGTCGCGATGGGGTCCGACACCGTAGCGAAGGACGAGCAAAACCGGCAGCGCGCCCTTCAGGACGTCGAACAGGAAGACGACGACAGCGACCTTCCAGCCTAACGTTCGATAGACGTTGGTCGCCCCGAGATTGCCCGAGCCGTGCTGGCGGAGATCGATGCCGCGAGTAAGGCGTCCCGCCAGATACGCGAATGGAATGGAGCCCAGGATGTAACCGACGACTACGCCGATCGCTGGGTGCATCTACGCCGCCGCCTTGCGCCGAAGGACGATCAGCAGCGGGCTCCCGGTGAAACCCCAGAGCTCGCGGAAGCCGTTGTGGAGGAATCGCAGGTAATGCTCGGCGACGAGATCAGGCGCGTTCCCGAAGACGGCGATCGTCGGCGGTGCGACCGAGACCTGCGTTGCGTAGTTCAGCTTCACCTCACGCCCCGCGGCCTGTGGCGGCTGCCGGCGCGCCAGCAGCCCGTGCAGCCCTTCGTTCACCTCGGAAGTCGGAATGCGCTTCTTTCGCTCCGCTTCCACTTCGAGGATCACGTCGAGCACCTTGTTGACACGCTGGCCGGTGAGCGCCGATGTGAAGATCCACGGGACGAACTTGAGGAACGGCGCCTTCTCGCCGGCGTCGCGCTGCAGGTGCGCGGCGGACTTGTCGCCCTTTTCTTCCTTGATGTCCCACTTGTTGACGACCATGATCAGCCCGCGCCCGGCATCCCACGCCATGTGCGCGATCTTGAGATCCTGGTTGTGGAGCCCTTCCGTCGCGTCGATGAGCAGGACGCAGATGTCGGCTCGCTCGATCGCGCGGCGCGTCCGCAGCCCGGAATAGAACTCGACCCCGTCCTCGACCCGTGCCTGACGGCGAAGTCCCGCCGTGTCGATGAAGACGAGATCCCGGCCATGGTATTTCATCGGCGTGTCGATCGCGTCGCGGGTGGTGCCGGCGACGTCGGAGACGACGAGTCGATCCTCGCCGAGCAGCTTGTTGACGAACGACGACTTGCCAACGTTAGGCCGGCCGATCACGGCGACGTGCAGCTGCTCATCGGCGGGTGAAACGACTTCGGGGATCTTTTCGGCGACGATGTCGAGCAAATCTCCCGATCCCTTGCCGTTCGTCGCGGAAACCGGAATCGGATCGCCGAGTCCGAGGTTGTAGAACTCGTAGAAATCGGTCGAGTTCGGGTCGTCGACCTTGTTCGCGACGACGAGCCACGGCTTCTGCGACTCGCGGAGGAGGTCGACGATCTTGGCGTCGCTCGGGTGGACGCCGACCTTCGCATCGAGGACGAACATCACCAGATCGGCTTCCGCGATCGCCTCGTCGACCTGACGGCGGATCTCGAGATCCATCGGGAGCCTGGAGTCTTCGGCGATTCCACCGGTGTCGACGAGCCAGAAATCGCGGCCATTCCACTGCGCGCGTGCGAAGTGGCGATCGCGGGTGGTGCCGGCTTCCTCGGACACGATCGCCGAGTCGCTGTCGACGAGCCGGTTGAAGAGGGCGGACTTGCCAACGTTAGGCCGCCCGATCAGGGCGACGACGGGAACGTTCACGCCGCCACCCGCTGCCCTTCCGGGGCGAGAGCGTCGATGAAATCGTACGAGGGATACACAGGCATCGGCAGCGATTCCCGAAGGGCGACGAACGGTTCATCGTCGAGGAAGACGCCGGCGTCGTTGATCGTCTCGGCGGGGATGAGGGCGAGGTCGAGATCGGTGCGATCGGTGAGAGCGCGGCGGATGTCGGCGCCGACCAGGAGACCCGCGGTCGTAACAGTCGGCCCGAACAGCGAGTTGACCATCGGGATCAACTCGAAGTGCGCGCCGGTCTGGCGGCCGAGTTGCTCGAGGAACTCCGGCATGAGCGGCGCCATCGCGCTTCCGGTCACGATGCCGATGCGCTGCCCGTCGAGCCGCGGAAGCTCACCGAGGTGATTCGCGACGCGCGCGCGCAAGGCGGCGATCGAGCCTACGCCATTCTCGATCTGGGGAAACTCACCGTAATGCTCGGCGGCAGGCAGCTCGCGGCGGGCGAGGAGATACAACTCGTCGGAGCCGTATACCCAACGCTCGCCGCGTTCGGCGAGTGCGCGCGCTTCCCACGCCTCGACGGCGGCGAGGATCTTTCGCGAATTTCCGACGTCCATCGACTCGCCGGTGTAGAGATGCGAGAACTGGGTGACGCCGACGGGTACGAGGGCAACCGAGAGCACAGCGTCGCCGAAGTTCCAGAGGTCCGTCAGCGACTGCTCGAGCACGTCGCCGTCGTTGAGTCCGGGCACGACCACCATCTGCGCGTGAAACTGGATTCCTCCCTCGGCCAGGCGGGTCAGCTGCTCGAGGATGTTCGGGACGCGCGGGTTGTTGAGCAGCTTCTTGCGCGCTTCCCAAGGCGTCGCGTGCACCGAGACGTAGAGGGGCGAGAGCCGGTACTCGAGGATACGCTGGATGTCGCGCTCCTTCACGTTCGAGAGCGTCGCGAAGTTGCCGTAGGCGAACGAGAGCCGGTAGTCGTCGTCGCGGACATAGAGCGGCTTGCGCAGTCCTTTCGGCAGCCCTTCGATGAAGCAGAACTCGCAGCGATTCGCGCAGCGCCTGATGGTCGGCGGTTCGAGCTCGAGCCCCATCGGTTCGCCTTCAGGAACCTCGACGTCGTACTCGACCAGCTCACCGTCCGGAAGGCGCGCCGCGATCAGGAGCTCATCGTCCGCCGTGAGAAACTCCCAGTCGAGGAAGTCAGCGAGCTCGCGGCCGTTGATGGAGAGCAGCTCTGTCCCGGGCACGATCCCGAGCTCCTCCGCAATGCTGCCGCTGATGACACGACTGACTCGAACCATGTTCCCCGACAGATGAAGGCGGGAAGACCAGAACCAATGATCTCCCCGCTGTGTTCGCGGCAATCGCCACAGCTGATTCCGAGCTGAGGCAATTTAGCAGATGCATGGGCCGAAATCAAGCAATGCGAGCGACTTCGGCGGCGTGATGAGACTGCGAAAAAACAGGCCGCGCGAGGGGGAAAAACAGCGCGCCCGGACATCGCTGTCCGGGCGCGCTCACCACAAGTTCCCGGACTACTTCAGTGCCGTGTAGCGGAAACCAACGATCCCGGTACCGTGGACCTGGATCTTGAACGAGCCATCTGCCTTCGGCGCTACCGGGCCGACGGTTGCGCTCTGCGTCGCGACGACCGCGCCGTTCTTGTCGAGGAACTCGACCGAGAGCGTATAGCTTGCCGGAGCGGTTCCGCGGTTCGTGATCGTCCCGCTCAGCGTGTGGTCGTCGCCATTGTGCGTGAAGTTCCGGATCGTGACGACGGTCGGCATCTTCTCGTACTTGGCGAACACGGTTACGACTGAATCTGTATACGCCTTCTTCAGCGCCGGGTTCTTCTCGGTCTTCGCGGTTGCCTGATAGCCACGCGCCATGAACAACCACGCGTCCGGGTTGTTCGGATCGATCTGCGAGAGCGTCCGCGCGTAGGGGAGGAGCGCCGCCTGCTGACCGAGGTTCGACATCGCCGCCGCGAGGTTGTAGAGCCCGTCGCGGCCGTTCGGATTGTGCGCAACGACGACCTTGAAGAGGTTCGCCGCGTCGCTGTCGCGCCCGGCGCGCAGCGCGATGATGCCAGCCGTCACGAGCTCGTTGTCGGAGTAGCCGCTCGGGTTGGCGAGCACCGCGGCGTAGGTCTGCTTCACGGC
>JAICUE010000098.1 GCA_025936015.1 Gemmatimonadaceae bacterium | reverse complement strand
GTTCGAGCGGACGATGAACGCGAAGAGCTCGCGCGCTGACTGCGCGGCGATCGTCCGGGCGGCGGGAAGGACGCGGCCGGGGAGGGCCGTCTTGCCCAGCTCGCGCCGGGCTCCCTGCGTGACGTAGGTCGGCGCATCGGCCGGGATCGCCATCAGGTCGTCGCGGCCGAGCACGAGCACCCGGAGATTCTCGACACCCGGCACATCGGCGAAGAAGCGCAGCAGAATCTCGCCGAACGCGGCGGTCGCGACCACGGCGTACACCGGGCGGCGCAGCAGCAGCGCCCATTCACCGGCCGCGAGATCGGGACGAACCTCGATCACCGTCAGCGGCTTTCGCACCTCGGCGGCGAGCTCGGTGACCCAGCTCGCATGCGCGCCGGTGGTGATGATCATGTCGGCTCGCCGGAGCGCGAGCGGGTGCGGCTTGCCGCGCACCTCGTCGGCGACGAACGCGTCCGCCTCGAAGCCGAAATCGTCGGTCAGCTCGCGACAGAGTCCGTGCGCCTGGTCGGCCGTCGCCGCGATGACCACCGCGCGCAAGCGCAGCGTCTCGGTGCAGCGGCGTAGCCACTCCGAAAGCTCGGGACCGGGGATCTCGCGGGCGAGTCCCCCCTCGAGCAACTCGGCGAACCAGCGCTCGGGGAGTGGTGGGATCCCCCGCTCGTGTACGGAGTGCGCCGCAACGTAGACCCCGCCCCGCGGCCGAAGCTCGACGATCCCCTCGGCGGCGACCTCCTTGTACGCGGCGACGACCAACCGATGGTCGGCCCCGAATTCGTGGGCGAGCGAGCGCGCGCTCGGCAGGCGGTCGCCCGGCCGCAGCGTCCCCGCGTGCACCCCACGGAGGATGCGCCGGCGGAGCGTGTCGACGAGCAACTCACGCGGTTCAGTCACGACGCACCGTCGAATTCCGGCGGCGCGTGAGGGAGCCGAACCGAAGAGTCTGCCGCAAGATCATAGTACAGATGGTGGCTTTTGATAGTTCTGATACATCAATATTGAACAGATGGCCCGCATAATGCAGACCGCATCGAGCGGAGAGCGGAGCTGCACCAGCGCGATCCCGGGATTCCGACAGCCGTGCAACGGCATCGTCGTCCCGCGCCCGTCCAGCCCGGCACAAGGGTAACCGGGAGCCCCGCGCGGTGCCAGCGAGGATTTGCGTGACTGGGCAAGGACGTCCAGGCGCGCGTCCACGCCCGACCGTTAGGCAACGATGATCATCACGAGCGTGCGGCCGCCCGGCCCGGGCGCACGATGCGATTCCGGCCGGTTCTTGATGGGAGACGCAGGATGTCCAGCGACAATCGCAGGTTGATCATCGACGGGCCGGACCAGCTGTGGCAAGCGGGAACCCGGCGCTCATTCCTCAAGCTGATGGGACTCGGCGGCAGCATCGTGCTCGCGCCGAGCCTGTTCGCCGCCGCCTGCGGCAACGACGACAACGGGACGGGGCCGGGCAGCGGCAGCGGTGCGCAGCTCGACCTGAGCACCGACATCGGAATCTTCAATTACGCCTACGCGCTCGAGCAGCTCGAGGCGGCGTTCTACAGCACGGTCGTCGGCGCCGCCAACTTCTCGACGCTGTTCACCGATGCCAATGAGCGCGAGCTCCTCACCGACATCCGCGATCATGAGGTCGTCCATCGCGAGTTCTTCAAGCAGGCGTTAGGCAGCAGCCGGATCCCCGACCTCGCGCTGAACTCGACGACGGTCGCCGCGCTCACCGCCGACCGGGCGACGATCCTCAAGAACGCGCAGAGCTTCGAGGACCTCGGCGTCGCCGCCTACAACGGCGCCGGCAAGCAGCTCAAGGACGCTCGCAATCTGCTCGTCGCCGGCAAGATCGTCTCGGTGGAAGCTCGACATGCCGCCGCGATTCGCGACGCCCGCGACACGACCGGCCGCGCGTTCGCCGGAGACGATGTGGTCAACTCGATGGGCCTCGACGTGAAGATGGAGCCAGCCGCCGTGCTCGCCCGCGTCACCTCGCTCAACCTCGTGACGACCCCGATCACTGTTTCGAAGCAGCCCACCGACGCGGCCACCGCGGATCAGGCCGCGCCCGTCGCGAGCTGACCCGATCTTCACTCGAGGAGCAACCACAATCATGGAAACGATCAACAACGTCCCGGTGCTCGAGGGCATCGATCCGGAAATCACGGACGCACTCGTCACGCGGCGTCAGGCTATCGCGAAGGGCGCGAGCGTCAGCTCATCACTCGCCGCCGGACTGGCGATGGCATCGGTGCCGGTCGCGCTCGCCGCACTCGCCCGCGATGCATTCGGCCAGGGCACCGCGCTCCCGGCCGACATCAAGACGGTGCTCGACTTCGCGCTCGCGCTCGAGATCTTCGAGAACGAGTTCTATTCGGCGGTGCTCGGCATGAGCAGCTCGGCGGCGCAGAATACGGCATTCGCGCCGGTGCGGGCGATGGTGAGCGGCGCAGCGCTGGCGACCGTGCAACAGATCCAGAAGCACGAGCAGGAGCACGTCGCCTTCCTCAAGGCCCAGGGTGCGACGAGCACGCTCACCGCTACCGATTTCGACTTCACCGGCGGTCGCGGCAGCGGCACCGGACCCTTCGCCACCGCGACGACCGATCTCGCCTTCCTGCTCGAAGTCGCGCAGGGCGCCGAGGATACCGGCGTGCGTGCGTACAAGGGCCAGGCGGGTAACCTGATCGGCAACAACGACGCGACGCACAACGCGGTGCTCGAGGCCGCGCTCCGCATTCACTCCGTGGAAGCGCGACACGCCGCGCGCATCCGCCGCATTCGGCGCCTCGCGGCAGGCGCGCCTGACGTCGTGAGGCTGAGCGGGACGATCCGTGGCGGCGGCGCGGCGGCCGCTGGCGCGACCGGCTCGCCGAGCAACGCGGTCGTCGCGACGTTCGCGGCGATCTATGGCGGCGCGACACCGGAGAGCAACACGATGCACACGGTGTTCAACGGATCGGCGGAAGCGACGATCAATGCAGCAACGCTCCCGAATCTCCAGGACGCCGCCAACTCGGTAACCGAAGCATTCGACGAGCCCCTGACGCGCGCCGAAGTCGTCGCGATCGTGCAGCCGTTCTTCATCCCGCCGATCAGCTGAACCAACGGGTTATCCGGCGACCGGCCGCTCCCCGCGGCAGCATGGCAACCACCCTCGAACAAACACCGGCTCACCAGCCGGGGTTTGTTTGGTTTTCCCCGGGAAAAAAGCTCGAACTTTCTCGCGGGGATCCGTGACGCAGGCCACTGCCAAGCTGTCTTTACCATAGGGACGTTCAGCGAGCGCGCGACGCTGTGCGCTTGGAGGTCCCATTCGTTTTTTTCCGGGAAAGCCGTGTCACGTCGCCGCGGGAGCGCGCTCGCATCGTGCGCCCTCATAACGGTCGTCGCCCTGGTCTCGCCGAGCTGCCACGTCGCCGACGTGATGGCGCCGGGGACGGTCAGGAACGTCGTGCTCTCGTTCGCCGCGGATTCCGCGGTGATCGCGGCGAGCAGGACGATGCCGACGATCAGGGCGACCAGCGACGGCGCGCCTGTTCCCTCCCCGCGCTTCGTCCTCTCCTCATCCGACACGACGGTGCTGGCCGTCGTCGACGGCGATTCACTCGTCGGCCGCCGGCTCGGCGAGGCCACGCTGACCGCGACGCTCGAGAGCTCGCTCTTCCCGGCTGACGGCCCGAAGCTGACGCAGCGGATCCGGGTCGTGCCGAAGGCGATCACGGTGACGCCCAGCGTCGTCCGCTTCAACGCGTTAGGCGACACGCTGTCGCTGTCGGTCGTCGCCACCGATGCGAACGACGCAGTGATCAACGGCGTCCCCGTCACCTGGACCTCGACGGACGAGACGATCGTCAGCGTCAGCGGGGTGCGCCTGACCGCGCTCCGCGCCGACAGCACCGACGTCCGCGCGCTGGTCGGCCACGACACGGTTCGGGTTCCGGTGATCGTAAGGCAGGCCGTCGCGAAATACTCGTTCGCCTACCCGCTGATGCTCCTCGACGCGATCGGCGCCGAGACGACGCTGGTGGTCACGGCGCGTGACGCGAACGGGAATCCGATCGCCAACGCGCCGGCACCGCTCTGGGAATCGTCGGACACGACCCGGCTCCGGATGACGGTGGGCGGCGTCGCGCACGCGGTGAGCAACGTCGACAAGGTCTTCGCGCGGGCGCGGCGCCCCGATGGCGTCGACTCGCTGCTCGTCGTGATCGACCAGGTCGCGACGCGGGTCGTCATCACCCCGGCCAACGGGACCACGATCGCATCGTTAGGCGCGAAGATCCGCCTCGGTGCGTTCGCCTACGACCGGCTCGGCCAGATCGTGACCGACGGCGCACCGCACTGGCAGTCGCGGCAGCCGAACATCGCCGGCTTCGACACGAGTCAGGGGCCGAGCGTGTTCGTCACCGGACTGGATACCGGCCAGGCGAGGATTCTCGCCCGGACCGATGCCGCCGTCGACAGCGTCACCGTGAGGGTGCTCAACGAGCCGGCATCGATCGTCGTCACTCCGGACAGCACGCTGCTCCGCAGCGCCGGCGATACACTTCGCTACGGCGTCGCACTGCGGGCGCGGGTGTTCAACGGCCAGGGCGACTCGATCCCGGGAGCGGCGGTGAACTGGAGCACCCCCGACCAGGCGGTGGTCCGGCTGCTGTCCGGCGGCGACGTGGTCGCGCTCGACAGCGGGCGGGCGCGGGTCATCGGCCAGATCACGACATCGAGCGGGCGGCAGCTCGCCGACACGGCGATCGTCGCGGTGACGAATGTTCCGGCGCTGATCCAGATGCTCGTCCGGAACGACACGCTCATCTATCTCGGCGATACGCTGACCGTGCCGGTTCGAATCGAGAACGCGCGTGGCGGGGCGCTGCCCTCGACGCGGGTGCGCTGGTCGTCGCGCGACCCGCTGATCGCCGTACCGGATATCCGGGGTCGCGTGACGGCGAACGCGGTCGGTACGACGTGGATCGTCGCGGCGACCGATCCGGCGGCGGTGCGCGACTCGATGCAGGTGGTCGTCACCAACGACGCGGCGTCCATCACGATCGACTCGCATACCACCGGCGCGATCGACACGCTGCCGGCGCCGGGCACGGTGCTCCCCTACACGGCAACGATTCGAAACGCCGCCGGCGCCAAGGTGACCGGCTTCGTCCAGCGCTGGACCTCATCGGCGCCGACGGTCGCGACCGTCGGGCAGAACGGGGTCGTCAGCGCGACCGGCTACGGTACGACGCTGATCACCGTCCAGGCAGCGAATGTCTTCGACACGGTGCGCGTGGTCGTCCATCATCCGAGCCGGATCTGGATCGACAACGCTCGCGTCGGGACCGCCGCCTTCGGCACCTTCGCTCGGCCGTTAGGCACGATCGGCGGCGGGGTAGCGATGGCGCAGTCGGGGGACACGCTCTGGATCGCGCCTGGCGGGACCTACCTCGAGCGACTCTCGATCCCGGCGACGCTGACCGTGGCCGGCGACTCGAGCACCTTCCTCTCCTCGGCGCGCAATCCGGCCGCACTGCCGCAACTCGTCAACCAGACGTCGTCGCCGGCGATCGCGGCAACGAGCGGGGCGCTTACCGTCAGCCACCTCGTCATTCGCAACGGCGCCGGCGGCAGCGCGCTCGCCACCACCGGCGCGGACGTCCGGATCAACGCGGTCTACGTGAACCCTGGCGCCGCCGCCACGCCTAACGGCGGCGGGATCGTCGTCTCGTCGGCCCCGACCGTGGTGATGATCGACTCGACCAGCGTCGAGGGCACCGTCGGCAGCGGAATTCGGGTCAGCAATTCGGCGGGCGTGCGCGTCACGCGGAATCGCGTCACGACCGTGAGGCAGGCCGGGGGCGGCGCGCTCGAGGATGGCGCCGGCATCGCGGTGATCGGGGGCAGCTCGCCGATGCTCTCGCAGAACACGGTACGCACCGCCGACGGAGTCGCGCTCCTCGCATCGACCGCATCGAGTGCGTCGATCGTCGGCAACACGCTGCGCGGCGAGCGGCAGCTGATGCTCGTCAACGCGGCGACCGGCCTCACGTCGGTGACCGGGAACAGCTTCGATCTCTCGCGGCCGTCCGACGACCCGTTCACCGGCAACTCGACCACCGATGGCCGCTCCGGGCTGGAGATCCGCGGTTCGTCGTCGGTGCAGGTGAGCGGCAACAGCTTCCACGACGGCGCGGGCGCGACGAGCCTGATGGACGCGATCCATCTGGTCGACGCGCGCACCGCGCGCCTCGACCAGAACCAGATCATCGGCGGCCGCCGCGCGGTTCGCTCGGACCGCTCGAGCTGGGACATGCTTCGTTCGCGCGCCGACAGCATCGCGCTCACCATCCAGGCGTCGGGCAGCGATACGCTCTCGCTCACCGATGACACGCTGTCAGCGGCGGGGACGGCCTGCGTCAGCGCCCGTCGCGCCGAGCTCACGCTCACGCGCGTGATGCTGTCCCAGTGCGGAGTCGGTGACATGCCGGCCGTCGCGCTGGTCGGTGGCGCCCTCTCGAGCGACCTGCTGACCGTCAGCGGCACCAACCCGCGGGCGATCCTCGTCGACAGCGCGCGGCGCGCATCCATTCGCCGGACCACGCTGCGCGGGCCTAACGCTGCGACGGTCGGCGTCGCCGGCAACGGCGGAATCGACATCACCGCCGACAGCGCGATCATCACCAACAACTTCGTGACGGGCTATCCCGATCGCGCCGGAATCTGGCTGTCGGGCGGCGTCATTCGCGCCGACAGCAACTCGGTGAACCGAAGCCGTACCGGCATCCTCGTCCCGCGCGCGCTCGTCTCGCTCGACCTGCGCGACGACGATCTGTACGATGCGGACACCGCGGCGCTGGCGATCACCTCGCCGACGCCGATCACCGCACCGGGAATCTGGTGGGGCGACGGCCGCGGCCCGCGCGGCACGTCGACCGCGACTGTCGGCGATACCGTCGTCGGTCCGGTCATCACCTCGCCATATCGTGCTTCCCCGCTGCGGAGCGGGATCAGCGCCAAGCGCATGCGCAAGCTGCGCGGCGACAACCAGACCGCGCCGACGCAGTCGACGCTGCCCCTTCCCTTCTCCGTCCGCGTCACCGATGCTGACGGATTGCCGGTCAGCAACATCACCGTGACCTTCACGCTCCCCGGCGCGACGCGGAGCAACCTCGGCGGCGGCCAGAAGACGGTGAACGTGATCACGAATGCGAGCGGGATCGCCGAGGCCACGCTGCAGCTCGGCCGCAACACGACCGACAACACGGTGACTGTCACATCATCGGGCGTCAGCGACGTGCTCACCTTCACGACGAACGCGTTCTGATGCAGTGCCCTCGCTGCGCCAACGACGTCATCTCGGGCGCGAAGTTCTGCCTCGAGTGCGGCGCATCACTGGCCGATCCGGGCGCGGACACGATGTTCATGGATCAGGACGAGAGCCTGATCGTGCTCCGCTCGCTGCAACGGATTCTCGCTGGCGAGTTCGCGGTCGAGCGCGAGATCGGGCGCGGCGCGATGGCGATCGTCTACAAGGCGACGGAGAACGAGCTCAATCGCACGGTCGCGCTCAAGGTGCTGCCGCCATCCGCGCCGGTGAGCCGCTCGGTCGCTGAGCGATTCAAGCGCGAGGCACGACTCGCCGCGTCGCTCGACCATCCGAACATCATCCCGGTCTACCGCGTCGGGCAGGCGGGAAGCACGCACTTCATCGCGATGAAGTTCGTCGACGGCCGCGGACTCGACGAAATCCTCGAGTCGCAGGGACCACTCCCGATTCCCGTCGTGCTGCACGTGCTGCGTGCAGCGCTCTCGGCCCTCGCCTACGCGCACAGCCAGGGGATCGTCCATCGCGACGTGAAGGGCGGCAACATCATGGTCGATCGCGACGGCCGGGTGATGGTGACCGACTTCGGAATCGCGCGGGCGATGGAGGATGCGTCGCTCACCGCGACCGGCTCGGTCGTCGGCACGCCGTTCTACATGAGCCCCGAGCAGTGCGCCGCGCGGCGGATCGGTCCGCAGAGCGATCAGTATTCGTTAGGCGTGGTCGGGTTCCAGATGCTGACCGGCTTCGTGCCGTTCAACGCCGAGACGCTGCCGGGGATCATGCACCATCACTTCTACACCCCGGTTCCCGACCTCGGCGCATCGCGTCAGGGGGTTCCGGCCGCGTTGATGACGATCATCAACCGCGCGCTGTCGAAGAAGGCGGATCATCGCTACGCGACGACCGAGGCGATGCTCCACGCGCTCGACGCGGTGCCATTCAGCGCCGAAGACCGGCGCCAGGG
>JAICUE010000066.1 GCA_025936015.1 Gemmatimonadaceae bacterium | reverse complement strand
GCGCGCGGTCATCCTCACCCGCGGCTCATTGATCGACGCCAGCGCGTTCCCGGAACGCGTCGTCGAGCGCAAGGCGCGCCCACTCGTGAGCGACGCCCCTCCCGCGAACCCCACTCTCGATGCGGTCGAGCGAGCTTACATCATGTGGGTGCTTCAGAGCGAGGGCGGCAACAAGACCCGCGCCGCCGACATCCTCGGGATCGACCCGTCCACGCTGTATCGCAAGCTTTCACGCTACGGTGTGGAGGCCTGACGCCCGATGCCTAACGAGCGCGCACCATCGCCTGTCATGACCGAACACGATTCCGAGCTGCCATTCACCGCTCCATCTACCCCTCGCAGCAGCGGCCGCCTCGATGGACTGCTCGGCGGCAAGGCGCCGCGCATGCGGGGCCGCACGCCGCTGGAGCCGTCGGCGCTCGTTCTCTCCGTCCTCGTTCCCGTCTACAACGAACGCGCGACGATCGAGACCATCATCGAACAGGTCCGCGGCGCGGTCGATGTCCAGACACAGATCATCTGCGTCGACGACTGCTCGACTGACGGCACGCGCGACATACTCGCACGGCTCAAGCAGGAGGGGCGCATCGATGTCCTCATCCTGCACGAGCAGAACCGAGGGAAGGGTGCCGCCATCCGGACCGCCTTGGCCGCAAGCACCGGTAATGTCGTCATCGTCCAGGACGCGGATCTCGAATACGATCCGGCCGACTGGCCCGGACTTCTCCAGCCTATCATCGATGGCAAGGCCGACGCGGTCTTCGGCTCCCGGTTCCTCGGCGGGCCGCACCGCGTGCTTTTCTTCTGGCACATGATCGGGAACAAGACGCTCACGCTCATGAGCAATGTCTTTACGAATCTGAACCTCACCGACATGGAGACCTGCTACAAGGCCATCCGCGGTGAGGTCGCGCGCTCGCTCCACCTGACCGCCGATCGCTTTGGCTTCGAGCCCGAGATCACCGCTCGCCTCGCTCAGGCGAATGCCCGCATCTACGAGGTGCCGATCTCATACTCGGGTCGCACCTATGCCGAGGGAAAGAAAATCGGCTGGAAGGACGCGGTTGCCGCATTCTGGCAGATCGCCAAATACAACCTCTGGCATAAGTGACGGAGTGAACGACAAACTGCGCCGCTGGGGGCCGGCTGCCGCGATCATCATCCTCGCGATCGCGGTCGCGTTCACGTCGCTCGGAAATACCTACGCGTACGACGATGGATTCATCGTCGCGGTGAATCACCGTATTCGCTCACTGCACAATATTCCCGCGCTCTTCAACGACTCGTACTGGGGACGCGGTAACGATGCCGGCGGCTACCGGCCGCTGACGCTCGCACTCTTCGCGGTGGAATGGGCGGTGGGCGGAACGCGGCCGCTCGCGTTCCACATCGCGAACGTCCTCTTCTACGCGCTGCTCTGCTGGGCGGTCTTCGCGCTCGCGCGTCGCTGCCTGCCGCTGGCTGCAGCGTGGGTGGCCGCGGCGCTCTTCGCGGTTCATCCGGTGCACGTGGAAGCGGTCGCCAACGTCGTCGGGCAGTCGGAGCTCATCGCCGCCCTCGCCTGTGTCCTCGGTGTCGTGCTGTACGTTCGGGAGCGCAACCGCGGCACGATGGGCTGGCCGACAACGTTGGGCGTCGTGCTCTGCTTCATCGTCGCGGCATTGGCCAAGGAGAACGGTGCAGTGCTCCCGGTACTCCTCCTCGCGGCCGAGCTCACGATCGTCCTCGATCGACGGCCGATCGCCCCGCGGTTCGTCACGGTGCGGCCGCTCGTTCTCCTTCTCGTCCTCTTCGGCCTCGCCTACGTCTGGGTGCGGACCGCGGTCCTCGGCGACCTCGCCGGGATGCCGCCGCACATTGCCTACGTCGGTCTCCACCTGACGAATGCCCATCGAATCCTGACGATGATCGGGATGGCGAAGGAGTGGACGCGGCTGCTGCTCTGGCCGGCGCACCTCGCCGCCGAGTACTCCCCGCCGATGACGCCGTTCGCGATCGGCATGAGCAGCGAACAGCTGCCCGGCCTCGCCGCCCTCGTCGCGACGTTAGGCGGGCTCTGGGTCGCCATCAGGCGCGGCTGGCACGATGTCGCGTTCGGCCTCGCATGGACCGTCATCGCGATGCTGCCGATCAGCGGCTTCCTCGTCGCGACCGGTTTCATCCTCGCCGAGCGGACGATGATGCTGCCGAGCGTCGGTGCGATGATCTTCGTCGCCGCCGCCGGCCGCCGCCTCTGGGCAGCGATCCCGGTCGAGCGTCGCAGCGCCCCGCGTGTCCGTTGGCTCGCGGCTACGGCGCTCGCCCTGGTCATGGCGTTAGGCTTCGTCCGCAGCGCGCGGCGCCAGATGGTCTGGCGCAACGACTCGATTCTCTTCCCGACGACCGTGAACGACGCGCCGATGAGCTATCGCGCGCACCAGATCTTCGGCGCCTGGCTCTTCGCCTCCGGCTACAAGGGCGACGGCGAGAAGGAAATGTGGACGGCCATCAAGCTGTTTCCGTATGACCCCGTCCCGGCCTTCCTCATGGCCGAGGAATATCGTAAGAGCGGCGCGTGCGACCGGGCGATTCCGCTTTACAAGTGGGCGCTGGCAACCACCGACAGCGCGGCGACCTCGGTGCTCAGCCCTTACGCGAAATGCATGCTGCAGCTCGGCCAGGTCGACTCCGCACATGCTCTCGCCATGCGCGGCATCGAGCGCGATCAGGATCTCCGCGTCTATCGTTGGCTATTGCACCGCATCGATTCGGTGCGCGCTGTGGTACGTAGCGGCGGCCCGGTCGGGCCGATGCCGCTGGCCTGGGTTCCGCCCAAGCAGGCCGCCTCGAATCAAACGGGCGTTGTGCGGCAGCAGTCGCAGAACGCAGTACCAGCACCGTCGGCAAGCGCTGGGGTGCCAACTCGTAAAGCTGTGCAGTAGAACGACTTGCGCTGACGGGCCCGTCTGGTATGCGCGTTGCCTTAGCATGGGTCCGGAATCGCAAGCGATGGCGCTGGCGAGATCCTGAAACCCCCCAGAACTGGAGAGCATCCAATGCTTCGCAACACGCGCAAGGGCTTCACCCTGATCGAGCTTCTGATCGTCGTCGTCATCATCGGCATTCTTGCCGCGATCGCGATCCCGAAGTTCGCGAACACGAAGGAGAAGGCGTACGTCGCAGCGATGAAGTCGGACCTTCGTAACCTGGTCACCGCGGAAGAGGCGCTCTTCTCGGATTCCGTGCACTACAGCGCTGACACCGCGTCGCTTCACTTCCGCGTCTCGACCGGCGTGACCGGCCCGACGATCACGACTGGTGCTGGCTTCTGGACGGCGACGGTTGGTCACAGCCAGATCGCGACCGAAGTCTGCCAGATCGCGGTGAACACGGCGAACACCCTGGTCACCACGGCTGGCGACGGTGAGCCGGTCTGCGTCAAGAACTAAGACGTAGCTGATGATTGCAGGGGGCCGGGCGACACGCCCGGCCCCCTCTTTCATTTAAGCCGACGAGCGCTGCGACGATCCCGGCGCTCGTCGTACGTCCTGTAACGAGGGTGCCGTTCTGTCGTCCCTCACAGGACATGGTCCCCCTCCACACCGAGCTTCCTCCCAGCCGCCCGCGGGCGCGCCAGCTTTCGTCCGCCCGTGCCGAGCTGCTCGTGGGCCTTGGCCTCCTCGCCGCCGCGGCGCTCGTCGTCGCGGTGCTGAGCGTCGTCATGTTCTGGGAGTTCATCGATACGGAGCAGAGCGCGCTCTGGCTCGTGTTGCTCGTCGCGGGAGACGTGGCGGTCTTCGTCGCCCTTGGTGCACACCAGTTGAAGCGCGTCGTCACCGCACCATTGATGGCTGCAGTCGAGGCGACCTCGGCCATCGCCGCCGGCGACCTGTCACGCCGCGTGCCCGACGCGTCGACTCGCGAGCTGGCCACGCTCGCGAAGAGCATCAACCGCATGACCGACCATCTGCTCGCCGAGCACGCGCAGCGCGTGCGCGCCGAGAAGCTCGCCGGCATCGGCAGGCTTGCTGCGGGAATCGCGCACGAGATCGGCAACCCGTTAGGCGCGATCATCGGCTACACACACGTGCTCCGCAAGCAGAGTGGCGCCGATCCGGTGGCCGCGGAAATCCTCGACGGTCTCGAGCGCGAGAGCGCACGCATCGATCGCATCGTCCGCGGAATGCTCGACTACGCGCGTCCACGCCGCCAGACCGCTGGACGCGCCGACCTCAATGACGTCGCCCGCTCGGCAACGCAGCTGCTGGCGGATCAGGGGGTGCTTCGACGAGTCGAGCTCACCCTCTCGCTCGCCGACGGGCCGGCATTCATTCGCGGCGAGCGGCACGAGATCGAGCAGATGCTCGTCAATCTCCTCCTCAACGCCGCCGATGCGATCGAGCGAAACGGGCGCATCGCCATAGTGACCCATCGCCTCGCGCACGACGCGCTCGCCGACAGCATCATCAGGCGCGAGACCGATCCGGAGCGGACCGTCGTCAACCGGCAGCCGACGCCACGCGTGCAGCACTGGCTCGAGACGACACGCCCTTCCGAGATCGTGAAGCTCGTCGTCGCCGACAGCGGGCCGGGGATCGACGAGGAAGATGCCGAACGCGTGTTCGATCCGTACTTCACGACCAAGGCGCCGGGGCAGGGCACCGGCCTTGGCCTGGCGATCGTCGCGCGCGTCGTGGCGGACCTGCACGGCACCATCTGGGTGCAGCGAGCGCGCGAGGGAGGGGCGGCTTTTCATGTGCTGCTCCCGATCGCCGCCGTGTCGCTCACGCCGGTGAAGGCCGGCAATCACGCGGTGCTGCAGGCGCCCATGCCGGCCACCAGCGGCGCACGTTAGGCACGATGCGCATTCTGGTCATCGATGACGAACCAGGGCTTCGACACACCATCTCGCTGATCCTCCGCGAGGACGGGCACGATGTCGAGGCGGCAGCGGACGGTGCGACCGCTCTTGCCAGCCTCGCGGCCGCGGACGCGTCGATCATCGTCTGCGATGTGCGGATGCCGTCGATGGACGGGCTGACCTTCCTCGATCGGTATCGCGCGGCAGCGGGCCGCGCGCTGGTGGTCATGATGAGCGCCTACGGCGATGATGAAGCGGCGATCGAAGCGCTGCGCCGCGGCGCATACGACTACATCGCCAAGCCGTTCCGGGCCGACCAGCTGCAGCTCGTGATCCGGAAGGCCATCGAGCGCGAAAGCCTGCGCAACGAAGTCGCGCGGCTGAGCGAGGAGCTCGGCGTCCTCCGTGGCGCCGACGGCGTCGTCGGCCACAGCCCGGCGTTGCGCCAGGTCGTCACGATCGCGCGCAAGGTCGCGAAGCATCCGTCGACGGTACTCGTCACGGGCGAGAGCGGAACGGGAAAGGAGTTGATCGCCAGACTCGTTCACTCCGCCAGTCCCCGCGCGAGCGCGGCCTTCATCGCGGTGAACTGCGCCGCGATTCCCGATGCCCTGCTCGAGAGTGAACTCTTCGGCCACGCTCGCGGTGCCTTCACCGGCGCCGCGCAGGAGCGTCGCGGCTTGTTCGAGGAAGCGGACGGCGGGACGATCTTCCTCGACGAGATCGGCGAGCTGCCACTACCGCTGCAGGTCAAGCTCCTGCGGGTCCTGCAGGAGGGCGAGATCCGCCGCGTCGGCGACAATGCGTCACGGCGCGTCGACGTGCGCGTCGTCGCCGCGACCTCGCGCGATCTCGAGGCGGAGGTCGCAGCCGCGCGCTTCCGGGCCGATCTCTATTACCGCGTGAACGTCGTGCGGCTGCATTTGCCGGCGCTGCGCGACCGGCGCGAGGACATCGCCGAGCTCGCGCGGCATTTTGCGGCGTCGCACGCGACGCGGCTGAAGATGCCCTCGCCGGTGATCACGCCGGCGGCGATGCGTGCACTCCTCGAATACGCGTGGCCGGGAAATGTCCGCGAGCTCGAGAACGTGATGGAGCGTGCACTCGTGCTGACCGACGACGCGCGCATCGACGTCGCCCAGCTCCCGGCTGAAGTCACCGGGGGTGCCAGGACTCCCGCGCCTAACGGCAGGGCGGGCGGCGTGCCTGACGCCGTCGCCGGCGAGGACCTGTCGGTGAAACGGCGCACCGAATCGCTCGAGCGCGAGCTCATCGCGCAAGCCCTCGAGCGCACCGCGGGCAACCGAACGCGGGCCGCCCAGCTGCTCGATCTCTCCCATCGCGCGCTGCTGTACAAGATCAGGGAGTATGGTCTCGAGTAGCGGATTCGCTACGCAAGAAGTTGCGAATCCGAAACAAATTTGCGCTCATCCGGCTGCGTATCGCAGCGTAACTCACTGACATGAAACACGTTGACTGCTGGCACCGATCGCGCGTTGGCGAGGCTCGGAGAACACCCGAGGGCCCAATGAAAAAGAACCGCCGTGGGATGAGCCTGATCGAGATCATCATCGTCATGTCGATCATGGCGATTGTCGCGATGATGGCATTTCCGAAGATGGGAAACATGAACGATCGCAACCAGATGCGGTCGGCGAAGGACGGTATCGAGGCCAAGCTCTCGGCCGCCCGTGCCGCCGCGATCGCGACCGGGAAGCAGTCGCGCTTCTACCTCCAGGGCGATTCGATGCGCGTGACGACGTTCAGCGGCGCGACCGAGACGGCCAAGGGCCCGACGATCAATCTCTACAACCAGTTCGGGGTCAAGATCATCTCCGGCAACATTTCGATCACCTTCGACGGCAGAGGGATGACGTCGAACTCGGGGAACCACGTCAGGTTCACCAGGCGAGCGCTCACCGACTCGCTCTGCATCTCGCCGATCGGCCTCGTCAATCGACATGGATGTGCGTGATGACAACTGCAAATCATGATGTGATCGCGACAAAGCGCGACGGCTTCACCATCGTCGAAGTGATGGTCGCGATCGTCATCCTCTCGATCGGTATTCTTGGCCTCGCGGCGACGGCTGGTGTCGTCGTCCGCCAGATGACCGGCGCCGTCCACCAATCGGTGGCCGCGAACATCGCCTACTCACGGATGGAACGCATCCGTTCGGGCAACTGCGTCGCGATGAAGGATTCGTCGGGCCCCGCCGCCGGAGTCGCGACCCGTAACGTGCGCGAATACTGGAAGGTGACCGGTACGGCCGGCAGCCACGTGCTCGTCGTCAAGGACTCCATCGTCTACATCGTGCGCGGCAAGAACAAGAGCCAGACATACATCACGGAGTATCCATGCGATCCAATCTGAGTCCGGCCCGGCGCCGCGGCTTTTCGCTGATCGAGATCATGGTCGCGCTGGTGCTCCTCGGCATCGTCGCGACCGGGATCATGACGGTCGTGATGCGCCAGCAGCAGTTCTATCGCAGCGCCACTGACGTGATCGACACTCGCCAGCAGATTCGTCAGGCGGCGGCGGTCGTGCCGGTCGACGTGCGCGGCGTCTCGTCAGTTGGTGGAGACATTCTCGCGATGAGCGACTCCGCACTCGACGTTCGCGGGAATATCGGCAGTGCGATCGTCTGTTCGCATACGACCAACAGCATCACGATCCCGCCGTTGAATCTCGCGAAGAACCGCTACTTCACGACATTCCTCACCCGACCCAAGGTCCACGACGTCATCATCATCTTCGATGACAAGACCGCCGGTAACCAGGACGACGACTGGACGGTGAACACCATCAGCGCGATCGACTCGACGCTGGTCGGATGCACCTCGTTCACCGATGCGGTGCTCGATGCGACGAAGTATCGCTACATCTACACCTTCAGCTCGCCATTGAGCGGCACGATCATCGACGGTGCGCCGTTACGGATGGCGCGCGAGGTCAAGTACTCGCTTTACAAGTCGGCCACCGACGGGCTGTGGTGGATGGGTTACCGCGAGTGCCGCGGCGACCAGACATCGTGCGATGCCGTGCAGCCGGTCTCCGGTCCCTACAAGCCATACGTCGCGAACGACACAGTCAACAGCGGTGTCAGCTTCGTTTATCGCGATTCGACCGGGGCGGTCACGGCGACGCCGACCAAAGTCGCCCGCGTCGAGATGTTCATTCACGGCCAGACGCAGAGCGCCGTCGCCCTCGGCGGCGGCAAGGCCGCTGTGTACAGCGATTACATGAAGGTCACGATCGCGCTGCGCGACCGGCAGTAGCCGGCGCGCGCCTAACGTTGGAGACGAACATGCGTACCATATACCGGAACAACCGTGAAGGCATGGCGCTCGCGATGTCGATCTTCGCGATCGTCGTCATCGGCGCGCTGATCGCCGGTGCCTTCTTCGCGTCGAACCAGGACTTCAAGATCGGCCGCAACTCGCTCGTCGCCCAGCGCGCATTCACGGCGGCGGAATACGGGTTGAACAAGACCATGGGCGGGTGGGACCAGAAGCTCAACCTCGCGATCTCGGTTGGCAAGGACACCACCTTCGCCTACAGCACCGGCGATGGCGCCACGTCGAGCGTGCGGGTGACGCGCTTGAACGACTACAGCTACTGGTTCGTCTCGGAGGGCGTCGCCGGGGCGAACACGACCGTCGAGACCAGCCGCCGGACGAGCGCGGTCATGCGCCTCGCCTATCCCGCGGTGAAAGTCGGCGGCGCGCTGACGCTCGCCGGCGGCGGCTACGTGAAGGGAAGCGCCGTCGTGAGCGGCCAGAACGTCGATCCGGCCGGCTGGGACTGCGCAAGCTATCCGGGTCGCGACACCACGGCTGTGTCATACGCTCCGGGCACGACCGTGACCGTGCAGAAAACCCAGAACGTCATCGGCAACCCGGCGACCTACGCGGATTCGAACGCCGGCAGCAGCGGCACCTACGTGAAGTACGGCGATGAGACGTGGACGAGCCTCGTCAACAACGCCGACATCACGATCAACGGCGATCTCGATCCCCTGCCGCAGGGCACGGCGACGACGTGCAACATCGCGAGCCCATACAACCTGACCAACTGGGGAGAGCCGCTTCACGACGGCACCGGCGTCGCTGGATGCCAGACGTACTTCCCGATCATCCACGTCACGACGGACTTCCACGTGAACAACGGGCGAGGGCAGGGAATCCTGCTGATCGATGGGAGCCTTCAGGTGAACGGCAACTTCCAGTTCAATGGCCTGATCATCATCCGCGACAAGATCATGCGCGGTAACGGCAATCCGATGATCTCCGGCGCGGTGATGGCGGCGAACGCCGCCATCAACGAGACCAACGCGGATGGCAGCGCAATCCTCGGCAACGCGGACTTCCAGTACTCGAAGTGCGCACTCGAGACCGCCCTGCGTGGCTCGGCGCGACTCGTCCCGGCGAAGAAGCGCGCCTGGGCGGAGATGTGGTAGCGCTTCCGGTGTGCAACGCGCGAGCGTAAGGCGCGCGCAGACTCGGGTGGCGCGCCCCGCACATCGGGCGCGCCACTTGTTTTTCCCCTGTTACCATTTGCTGCCCGGCTCGTGTGTTCGGTAGAAACGACCGCTCCGCCGGTCACAGTGTCCCGCGTTGCCTCTCTTTCCCCTGCTACATCCATGGCGCTCTTCGGTGGCAAGAAGACGACGATCGGCCTCGATATCGGCTCAGGGCTGATCAAGGTTGCAGTCGTCGATCACTCCAAGAAACAGCCGGAGCTCGTGAAGGTCGCGATCACTCCGCTGCTCGCTGATGCGATCGTCGAAGGCGAAGTCATGGACCCGGGCATCGTCTCCGATGCGGTCCGTGGCGCGCTCTCGGCCGCGGGGGTGAAGTCGAAGAACGTCGTCACCGCCGTCGGCGGGCGCGACGTGATCATCAAGAAGATCCAGATCGAGCGCGTCAAGGAAGCGCAGGCGCGTGAGCTGATGCGGTGGGAAGCGGAGCAGCACGTGCCCTTCGACATGGAATCGGTCGAGCTGGATTTCCAGATCCTCGATCCCGATGGCGGCGGCGACGAGATGCAGGTGCTCCTCGTCGCGGCGAAGCG
>JAICUE010000389.1 GCA_025936015.1 Gemmatimonadaceae bacterium | reverse complement strand
GCGCGCCACGGCCCGTCCATCCGGACGGGCCTTTTTCTTTTCCTGCCGGCCATCGTGCCGCTCACTGTACCGATCGAATGTTGAAGATCGCATTGCCTAACAAGGGACGTCTCTCCGAAGAGGCGCGGCTGCTGTTCGGCGACGCCGGGCTCGAGGTGCGAGCCAGCGGTGAGCGCGCGCTCACCGCGTCGCTCGGCGGCGAATTCCAGGCGCTGGTCGTTCGCGCGCAGGACATCCCGGAGTTCGTCGCCGACGGCGCCGCCGACGCAGGCGTTACCGGGTGGGATCTTGTCAGCGAAGCCGGGCGCGAGCTCGTGACGCTCGCCGATCTCGAGTTCGGCCGCTGCCGCCTGATCGTCGCGGCGAGCGACGACAGCGGCGTCGCGAGCGTCGCTTCGATTCCGGCGGGTGCCCGGGTCGCGACTGTATACCCGCGACTCGCCGCCGCATTCTTCGCCGGCCGGGGACAGGACGTCGAGATCGTGCCGTTGTCGGGGGCCGCCGAGATCGCGCCGCACATCGGAATCGCCGACGTGATCGTGGACATCACCTCGACCGGCTCCACGCTGAAGGTCAACGGGTTGCACGAGGTCGAGACGATTCTCGAGTCCACCGCTCGTCTCGTCGCCGGGCCAGGCGCACTCGCTGATGGCGACAGCGAACGGCGTCGCTCGCTCGACGAGCTGACGATGGCGCTCGACTCGGTGCTTCGCGCCCGCGGGAAAAGGTACCTCATGGCAAATGTCCCGCGCGCCGCGCTCGATGCGGTGCGACGCGTGATCCCAGGTCTCAACGGTCCGACGGTGATCGACATCCTCGATGGCGGCATCCATGTCGCCGTACATGCGGTGGTCCCGGCGAAGACGGTCTACCGCACGATCGCGGAGCTCAAGTCGCTCGGCGCGGAGGGAATTCTCGTGACACGCATCGAGCGGCTCATGCCTTGAGGCTGTTTCGGCAGACTGGCTATGACACGGCGATGAGAGATGAGAGAGGCTCCGAGTGAGAGAGGGGAGATGAGAGACGAAACGACGATTGCGGTTACCAGCACACCCGCCGTCGCCGGTGCGCCCAGCTGGTTCTCTACTCTCTCATCTCTCATCGCCGTGTCATAGCCAGTGTGCGGGACGAAACTCGCTCTGTCGCCCTGCGGAACCGCTCCCTAAACTTGGAGCTATGCCCCACTACTTCCCCCGTCACACGGTCGCCTGGAAAGTCGAGGAGCCGGCGGCGTTCCGGAAGCTCACGCTTTCGGTCGTCGAGATGGGGCTCATCACCGGTGTGGTGCTGCGGCTCTATCGCGCGCTCGTGCTCACCCACGGCGCGAACAGCTGGGTGTACTTCGGGCTCACCTCGGCGCTCGGCGCCATCATCCTGTTCGGGATGTGCACCGCGCATCTCGCGAACTTTCCGATCAAGCACTGGGTCTGGCGCGCGCCGCTGTTCGTCGCGCTCGAAATCGCGGGTGAGCTGATCGCCAGCGTCGCGCTGATCGCCGTGCATCGCGAGCCGTGGGGCAGTGGGCGCGCGACCTTTGCCGACTGGCCGCCGATGGCCGCCGATCTCCTCGTCTGGCGCGCGATTCCGGTGGTGGTGTTCACCCTGATCCTCGCCCTCGTCGTCCAGCTCGTGCGCGTCCTCCTGCTGCACCACGAAGATCGCGATCACACGCTGACGGCGATCCACGAGGAGAACGAGGAGCGCATCGCCGCCGAGGAAGCCGGCAAGTAGGTCGAGCGCTATGTTTGAGGGATGAGGATCAACAACAAGAAGCTGATCGTCGTCGGCGACCGCGTCCTCGTCAAAGTCGAGGAAGGCGAGGAGCGCACCAACGTCGGGCTCATCCTGCCGGCGACAGCCGTCGATTCGCAGGCGGTGCAGGGTGGACGCATCGTCGCGACCGGCCCCGGGCTGCCGATGCCCGACCTCAACGAGCACGCCGACGAACCGTGGCGCATGGGAACAAGCCGCCGCGAGACGAGGTTCATCCCCATGCAGGCGCGCGTCGGCGACTATGCGATGTTCTTTCGCAAGGCGTCCGTCGAGATGACCTTCGAGCAGGAACGCTATCTGGTGGTGCCGCAGTCGGCGATCCTCGCCCTGGTGCGCCACACCGAGAACGACGACTGAGACGCGTTAGGCAGCGCCCGGTGGCGCGCTCACGCGACAGGATCACGCAATTCAGGAGGAGGAGCTGATGTACGACGAGAGAATGATCGCCCCGATGCGGCAGGAGCTCACCCGTTATGGTGTCGAAGAGCTGAAGACCGCCGAAGCGGTGGACGAGAAGCTGAAGGACGCGAAGGGAACGACGCTGGTCATCGTCAACTCGATGTGCGGCTGCGCCGCGCGCAACGCGCGCCCCGCGGTCGTGAAGGCGCTGCAGACGGGGGTCAAGCCCGATGTCGTCGCGACGGTCTTCGCCGGCCAGGATACCGCCGCCACCGCCCGCGCCCGCAGCTACTTCACCGGCTACGCGCCATCGTCGCCGTCATTCGCGCTTCTCAAGGATGGAAAGCTCGTCTACATGATGGAGCGCCATCAGATCGAGAGCCGCAGCGCCGAAGCGATCGCGAAGGATCTCGAGGGCGCGTTCGAGAAATACTGCAGCCAGAGCGCAGGCGTTGCGTCGTGACGTCGTAGCAGAGGTGGCAGTAAGCGATAAGCAGTAAGCAGGCAGCGACACGGGAAAAGCGGGCGGCGTCGGGGGTGCGTACCCTCGACGCCGTCCGCTTCCTGCTTATCGCCTATCGCTTACAGCCATCGGCTTACCGCCATCGCTTGCTGCCATCCGCGCCGACTGGCGAAATGCGGGAGCGGCACCGTTCGCGGGGCGATCACCGCCGTCCGGCACGTCCTCTGCATTTACCTCCGCCACGACCGGGGCGCGACGGAGGCCTCGCGTACGCTACCCAACGGAGGATGCAGCGATGGAACGGAATCCGAACGACAATCTCAATTCCCAGAGCGGGTCGAGCAGCACCGGGGCGGGCCCGGAGTCCGGCTACGAGTCGGGCAGCAGCTCGGCTTCCTCGAGCGGGGGCTACGGCGGCTCGGCCGGCCTCTCCAACACTGGCAGCCAGGGCTACGGCGCCTCCGGCGCATCGGGCAGCGATGCCTCGACCATCGGTTCCGCCGACAGCGCGTCGAGCGGGACGTCGGGCAGCTCGAGCTTCGGCAGCTCGTCGTCAGGCAGCAGCTTCGGGTCGAGCACTGACAGCATCGCCGACAAGGCGAAGGACGGCCTGAGCAGCGCGAAGGACAAGGCGAAGAGCGGGCTCAGTGGCGCGAAGGACAAGGCGTCCGAGCTCAAGGCCACCCTCGCTGACAAGCTCGAGGC
>JAICUE010000309.1 GCA_025936015.1 Gemmatimonadaceae bacterium | reverse complement strand
CCGATAGGCGTCGTTGTAGATCTGGACGAGATCGGGGCCCCACCAGAGGAACATCGGGTTCCGCGACATGAGCAGCGTGCTCACGATCGTGCGCAAGCTGTTCGACCAGCCTTCGACCGGACCGAGTGCGGTGCTCGACCACTCGAACTCCCGGCAGCGCTGTGCCATCTCGCTGTCGCCGACGAACACGCTCTCCGGCCGCGCGCCCTGGGAGGCGTGCTTGCTCGGCGACGTGGTCGGATCGCGGGTCATGAATCCAAGGTACAGCGGGTTTAGGGAGGCGGAAAGCAGGTGGGTCTTGGACTCTCGTGAACGGGTGGTCCTGCAGATTGTCCGGGAGACACAGAGCACGTCGGGAGACGCAGAGAACAACCGAAGGCTGTGGGGCAGGCCCCGGCGAGACCGTCTCACCGCGCTTGCCTCAAAAGTCTTCAAGGCTCACGTGAGAGAATCTGTTCGGCTGGAGAAGTCCTCTGTGTACTCTGTGCCCTCTGTGGTTAATGCTGTTTTTCAGGAACAGCAACTGCATTTACCACAGAGAGCACAGGGAACACAGAGAACCGCGCCTGCTTGAATATTTCGATGCAGCAGAGCCGACCGACTCTGGCGCAAGCAGCGCGACTCATCTCGGCCTATTTTCCGCAGCTGTTGAGGTCTCTCGAGTGCATCGCGAGGCATCACGCGCTTAGCTTATTCGCGTGACTCTCGAACTCTTTGCGGTGCTAGTGGCGGTCGGGTCGTTTCTCGCCGGGATGCTCGGTGCGCTCACGGGGCTCGGGGGCGGGATCATCGTCGTGCCGATGCTGACGCTGCTCTTTCACGTCGACATCCGCTATGCGATCGGGGCGTCGCTGGTGTCGGTGATCGCGACGTCATCGGGGGCGGCGGCGGCGTATGTGCGCGAGGGGTGGACCAACGTCCGTGTCGGGATATTTCTCGAGGTGGCGACGACGATCGGGGCGCTGATCGGCGCGGCGCTCGCCGGAGTGATTCCGACCAGCGCGCTGGCGATCCTGTTCGGGATCGTGCTGCTCTACACCGCGTTCCGATCGTTCCAGACGCGTGAAGAGCACGCGAGCGACGCACCGGCGCATCCGTGGGCGAACAAGCTGCGACTGAATGGTTCGTATCCCGCGCCTGACGGCGTGAAGCACTACACGGTGCAGGGGGTTCCGCAGGGGTGGGCGCTGATGCTCGGCGCCGGTATCCTCTCGGCGCTGCTCGGCATCGGATCGGGAGTGATCAAGGTGCTGGCGATGGACCGGACGATGAAGCTGCCGTTCAAGGTCTCGACGACGACGAGCAATTTCATGATCGGCGTGACCGCGGCGGCGAGCGCGGGAGTATACCTGCATCGCGGCTACATCGAGCCGGCGATAGCGTTCCCGGTGATGCTCGGAGTGTTAGGCGGCGCGCTGCTCGGCGCACGGGTGCTCGCACGGGCGAACGTGAAGTGGCTGCGCATATTGTTCACGGCGGTGGTCGTCGTGATGGCGTTCCAGATGTTGTACAAGGGATTCAAGGGTGGCGCATGAGCAACGACGCGCCTGACGTTTCCACGGGACGGTGGAGCGACCACGAAGTGGAGCAGATGATCGGCAAGCTGCTCCGGGCCGGCGTCCTCATCGCGGCGGCGGTGGTGCTGATCGGCGGGGTGATGCTGCTGATGCAGCGCGGGACGACGCCGGTGGAGTTTCGCACCTTCAGCACCGCCTCATCGCCACTGCAGGGACTCGTCGGAATCTTTCACGGCGCACTCGCGCTCGACGCGAGCGCGATCGTCCAGCTCGGGCTGGTGCTGCTGATCGCGACACCGGTGATGCGCGTCGCGTTGACGCTGGTCGCCTTCGCACTCCAGCGCGACAAGCTGTACGTGCTGATTACCGCGGTCGTGCTCGCGCTACTTCTGTACGGCCTTGTCTGGGGACGCGCCTGACGTTCGGCGCGACTTGCGCCGCCTGACGGCGGCGAGCGCATCGAGGAACGAGGCGGCCCAGCGATGCACGTCGTGCGTCAGCACCTGCGCGCGCAGTGTCTTCATTCGCGCCCGTCGCTCCATCCCCGCCATGTTGAGCGCCGCGTCGAGCGCAACGACGACACCGTCGATGTCGTACGGGTTGACGATCAGCGCTTCACTCAGCTCGTCGGCCGCACCGGCGAACTCGCTGAGGACGAGGACGCCGTCCTCGTCGACGCGACTGGCGACGAACTCCTTGGCGACGAGGTTCATCCCGTCGCGCACCGGCGTGACGAGCATGACGTCGGCGGCGCGGTAGAGCGCGAGCAGCGTCGACTCTGGCACGGTGTTGTAGATGTAGTGCACCGGAATCCAGGTCGGCGTCGCATGCTCGCCGTTGATGCGGCCGACGAGCGCATCGACATCGCGGCGGAAACGGCGATAGGCACGCACGCCGCCGCGCGACGGGACGGCGATCTGGGTGAAGCGCACGCGCTCGCGCCACTCCGGGTGCTCGATCAGCAATCGCTCGAAGGCGAGCAGCCGGCGCGGGATTCCCTTGCTGTAGTCGAGCCGGTCTATGCCGACGAGCAGCCGGTCGACGCCAGCGCGCAGCTCCGCTCGCTCGGCGGCCACCTCCGGCGCGCTCGCCCGCTCGGCGATGTTCGCCGCATCGACGCTCATCGGGAAGACGCCTAACGCTACGCGGCGGTGACTCCAGAGCACGCTCGCGTCGGCGCTCGGCTCGATGCCGAAGAGGCGGCGCAGCGCGGCGGTGAAGTGGCCGCGATAACGACGCGTGTGAAAGCCGACGAGATCGGCGCCCATCATCCCCTCGACGAGCCAGCGCCGCGTGGGAAGGGCGAAGAAGATCTCGGGGTTGGGGAAGGGGATGTGGAGGAAGAAGCCGATGCGAGCGTCAGGCAGCCGCTCGCGCAGCAGCGCGGGGAGCCGCATGAGCTGGTAATCGTGCACCCAGATCAGGTCGCCCGGCTGGTAATGCTCGACGACGAGATCGGCGAATCGCCGGTTCACCCGCTCGTAGACGCCCCATCCTTCGACGAGCAGCGGGAGCTGGTCGATGCGATCGTGACAGAGCGGCCAGATGACCGCGTTGCAGACGTGCTCGTAGTACACGTGCTGCTCTTCGCGCGTCAGTCCGACGGGGACGACATTCATCTCGCGGAGGCGCTCCTCGATCGCGAGTGCTTCCTCCGGCGTCGCCTCGCTCAGGTCGCCAGGCCAGCCGATCCAGATGCCGCCGCTTCGTTCATGCGGGACGCGGAGGCCGGTCGCCAGTCCACCGGAGCTGTGGTGCACCACCGTCCCTTCACCGTCGGCGGAGACGGTCACGGGAAGGCGATTGGAGACGATGATGAGGCGAGGCACGGTGTGTCGAAACTACACTGATGCGCGGGAGAAACGAAATTCCGCGCTGATGCGTGGAAGTTTCGAAACTGAACGGCCATGAGGCCAACCCTGCGGGTGGGCTGCGCCAGTGCTACCGCTGGGGCTCGATCGTGTAGGTCGTCTCTGGCGTTAGGCCTAACCGGAGCTGCATGCTCCAGGCGACGCGGTGGCCGAGGTCCTTCATCCGGTCGGCGATGGGACCCTGCCAGCGGTCGTCGATTGTCTGCTCGAGGGTGGCGAGCCAGTGGGCGAAATGCTCGGGCGTCAGGCCGGGCATCGCGAGGTGGGGGCGGAAGGCGCTGCCCGTGTAGCGACCGGTGTGAAAGAGCATCGTCGACCAGAAGTCGGCGATGCGCGGGATGTGCTCGCGCATGTCGACGACGGCGAAGTAGGGCGCGAGTAGCGGATCCTGCGCGACCGTCGCGTAAAAGGTGGTAAGAAGGCCGACGAGGTCGTCCTCGGCGAGGTCGGGCTGGGGCGTGGTCGATGCGGAGGTCATCACACCGAATCCTAACGCGTGATCCCCGGTGAGTGGCGTCGGGGAAAGCTGCACATTTCGTCGGGTGACTTCCGCATCAGCGGCGCTTCGATGCGTCGGGGCGGAGCGAGTGCAGCGTGAGATCGACCGCCGACTCGAGCAGGCGGCGCTCGGCGATCGCCATCCCGGATATTCCTTCGACCTTCTGCTGCCAGACGAGTTGAAGCATGAGCCCGGAGACGAGCAGGCGTGCGGCGACCTGGGCGTCGGCGTCGGCGCGGAACTCGCCGGATGCCTGGCCCTCCTCGATGATCTTCGTCAGGAGTCGCCAGCCGCGGAGCGGGCCGGATCGCAGCCACTCGCGCCTAACGGCGGGCGCGTCGGCGCCGATT
>JAICUE010000353.1 GCA_025936015.1 Gemmatimonadaceae bacterium | reverse complement strand
TCTCCGACGAGCCCTCGAAGATGAGGTTGATGCGGAAGTCGCGCATCGCCCGCTCGATCGGGATCGCGAGCTCGCCGCGCGCGCCTAACGATGCGGCGGTCTCGTAGCCGCGGCCGCCGCGCACCTGGAGGGTGTCGTCGACCAGCCGCCAGCCGGCCTCGGTGTTCCACATCTTCGCGATCGCCGCTTCGAGGCGAATGTCGTAGTTGCCGCGCTCGTACAGGGCGCAGGCGAGCTCGCCGACCGACTCCATCGCGAAGGTATCGGCCGCGCAGTGGGCGATCTTCTTCGCGACCGCCTCGTGCTTCCCGATCGGCATCCCCCACTGCACGCGCTCGTTGCCCCACGTCCGCATCACCTGGAGCATCGCCTTGCCGACCCCGGCGCAGCTCGCGGGCAGCGTCAGGCGGCCGGTATTCAGCGTCGTCAGTGCGAGCTTGAGCCCCTTCCCCACTCCCCAGAGCACGTTCTCGGCGGGGACCTTCACGTTCTCGAACTTGATCACGCCGTTCTCGATCGCCTTCAATCCCATGAAGCGGCAGCGATGCTTCACCGAGACGCCCGGCATGCTCGCCTCGACGATGAACGCGGTGATCTGCTTCTTGTTCTTCCCGTTGACCTGGACGTCAGGCGTACGCGCCATGACGACGAACAGCTCCGCGCGCGTGCCGTTGGTGCACCAGAGCTTCTCGCCGTTCAGGATCCAGTGCTTGCCGTCCTCACTCAGCGTCGCCGAGGTGTGCATGTTCGCCGGATCGCTGCCCGCGTCCACTTCGGTGAGCGCGAACGCCGAGATCGCCCCCTTCGCCATGCGCGGGAAATACTTCTTCTTCTGCGCATCGGTGCCGAACAGCTTGAGCGGCTGCGGCAGCCCAATCGATTGGTGCGCCGAGAGGAGTGCGGTCAGCGAACCATCCTTCGACGTGACGAGCTGCATCGCGCGGACGTAGCTCATCTGCGAGAGACCGAGGCCGCCGTACTCCTTCGGGATCTTGATCCCGAACGCGCCCATCTCGCGCAGCTCCTGAATCAGCTCCTCGGGGATCTCGCCGGTGCGGTCGATCTCCTCGGAGTCGATGCGGCGGAGGAACGCGTCGAGCTTGTCCATGAACGGCTTGGCGCGCGCTTCCTCCTCGGCGTTGCGCACCGGCGGATGCGGGTCGATGAGGTCGAGGCGAAAGCGGCCGAGGAAGAGCTCGCGAACGAAGCTCGGGTGCTCCCACTCGCTCTCGCGCGCTGCTTCGGCGACATCGCGTGCTTCGGTCTCGGACGCGAGGGTCTTCGTCTGCTCGGGCATCAGTCTCTCCGCGGTGGCGTCACCGTTAGGCGCTGCGTTGTCGTCATGGCCTCCTCGCGGTCGGGCGGTCGGGGCCCTCATCGCTGCCCTGCGCGCGGCGGTCGTTGCGAACGACGATCACCGCCCCGCCAAGCGCGATGAGCGCGAACGCGAACCACTGGATCGCGTAGCTGCGATGAGGGCCCTCGTCGAGCGCGGGCAGGGTGAATCGTGCAGGTACCATGCGCGCGCGCGCCGGGTCCGCCGCGGCCATCGCCGCCGTCGCGCTGTCGCCGATGGCCCAGAGGTACATCGCGCGAACGGGGCGGCCGGCGCGACGCGCGAGGTCGTCGCGCTGCAATCGTCGCACCGCGAGTGGTTGGCCACGGATGGTGTCCGCCGCCCCGGTCGCGGGAAGCTCGTCGAGGTAGCCTTCGACCGTCAGGCTGTCGCCTTCATGCCACCGCGCCGGATCGGCGCGGACACCGTCAGGCGCATAGACCCAGCCGCGAACGACGATCGTCGCGGAATCACTTCCGGCGGTGATCACCGGCGTGACGAGGAACACGCCGGGCGATCCCTGGTGTGTTCGCTGGACGAGCAGCGCCTCGTGCGCGTAGTCAGGGACTCCACTGACACGCGCGCGCCGGTAGCGCAGTGAATCGGCCGGGCCGTGCATCGAATCGATCGACATCGGCGCGGCTGTCAGGCGGGCTTGCATCTCGGCGTTGAGCTTCTGCCGCTGATGCAGCCGGCTGACCTGCCAGACACCGAGGCGGGAGAAGATCGCCGCCCCGACGAGGGAGATCAGGACGAAGCCAATTGTCTTCGCCCGCATCACCGGCCGGGCGCGCGATGCACGTGCAATTCCATTGTCGAAATATGGCAGCCGTGCACCGGCCGCGCCCGTCAGAACAGCGACATCTGGGTGCCGAGTGTATCCGGAGCGACTGGGTGCTGGCCGACCGCGGTCTGCGCATCGCGCGCGGTCTGCGGCGCGTGACCCGCGTAGTAGTTGCTCGAGTAGGCGTAGACCGCGCGTCCAGCATCGGCGGCGTGCATCATCGCGCTCGCCCATTCCTCGATCTCCCGCGATCGATCGATCTGGGCGTGCGAGTGGTCGGTGATCGCCCGATCGGGCCCCATCCAGCGGATGTAGTGAAAGGGCGCGGTCGGCTTCTCGATGAGCGCGAGCAGGACATTGCGCGATATCCAGGGCCCTTCGCTCAACGCGAGCGACACGCCGTGGTCGGCGAGCATCGCGTGCACATCGCGAGTGATCCACTCGCGGCGGCGAAACTCGATTGCGACGGGGACATCGCGCGGCCATGTCGCGAGATAAGTGACCAGCGCCGGATACTCGGCGATCCCGAAATCGGGGCCCATCTGCATCAGGATCGGGCCGAGCTTCGGGCCGAGTTCACGGGCGCGGGCGATGAAGAGCGCTGTCTCTTCCTCGGACGCACGCAGCCGGCGCTCATGGGTGATGGACTGGGGCAGCTTCAGCGTGAAGAGGAATCCCGGGGGCGTCCGCTTCGCCCATCCGGCGATCGTTTTTTCCGGCGGGATCGCGTAAAAGGTCGAGTCAACCTCGACCGTGTCGAATGCGCGGGAGTAAACCTCCAGAAAGTCGACCGGACGGGTACCGGATGGATAGAAGCCACCGAGCCACGCCTCGTAGTTCCACCCCTGCGCTCCGATCCGAATCGGGGCGGGCGTCACCCGCGTTTCGTCATCGAGCATCGATTCTGGTTGCCTCTCGTTCATCCGCACGGGTCGGCCAAATGGTCCCGGTCTTGCCACCCTGTTCAGGATAAAGCACCACTCGACGGGAAGCATCCCATCTCGCAGGAGGGAGCATGGAACGGAACGAGGAACTGCGCAACGACGAGACCAAGCGCGCCGAGGAGCTTCGGGATTCTGATCTTCGCCGCGTCGACGAAGGCTACACCACGTCCGATTCACTGGTTCGCGACGATTCAGTGATTGCGCGCTCGGACACCGAGGAGCTGGCCGATCGCCCGCTTCGCACCGATGCGAACATCGGCGTTCGCCACGATCACGATCCAACGGTCGGCGACCAGGTTGGCGAAGCCGCGGGCGGAATCGGCGGCGTGCTCGCGGGTGCGGCGATCGGCTCGATCGGCGGTCCGATCGGCACCGTGATCGGCGGGATTGCCGGCGCTGTCGGCGGATGGTGGACGGGGCGCGCGATCGCCGAAGCCGCAACGAACTTCTCGCACGCGGACGACGAACATTTCCGCACCGATTACGCGGCACGCACCGGTGCGACCGCAGCGAACGTCGACCGCTCGTATGATCGCGTGCGTCCGGCCTACCAGCTCGGCTACCTCGCGAGCCGGAATCCGGAGTATGCCGGGCGCCCGTTCGAGGAGATCGAACCGCATCTCG
>JAICUE010000525.1 GCA_025936015.1 Gemmatimonadaceae bacterium | reverse complement strand
GCGCAGCGCGACATCGCGATGGTGTTCCAGAGCTACGCGCTGTACCCGCACATGACGGTGCGCGAGAATATGAAGTTCGCGCTCAAGATCCGGAAAATGTCGGCGAGCGACATCGACAATCGGATCATGGACACCGCGCAGATGCTCGACATCGTCCCCCTCCTCGACCGGACGCCGCGCCAGCTTTCCGGCGGCCAACGGCAGCGCGTCGCGATCGGGCGTGCGATCGTGAGACAGCCGAAGGTCTTTCTCTTCGATGAGCCGCTGTCGAACCTCGATGCGAAGCTTCGCGTGCAGACGCGGCGCGAGATCTCGCGGCTCCAGCGGCGGCTCGACGTGACGTCGGTCTACGTCACGCACGACCAGACCGAGGCGATGACGATGGGCGATCGCATCGTCGTGATGAACGCGGGCCGCGTGCAGCAGGTGGATACGCCGATCGCGCTCTACGACCGGCCGAAGAACCTGTTCGTCGCGACGTTCATCGGCAGTCCGCCGATGAACATCATGAAGGGATCACTCGAGCGGGGCGACGATGGCTTGATGTTCCGCGGCGCGGGGATCTCGCTCCCGCTCGATGCGACGGTCGCGCGGGGACTCGACAAGCACGTCGGCGCGCGCGTGGTGGCGGGTGTGCGGCCCGAGCATCTCTATGTCGCGAACGCACCTGCCGCGGCGCGCCAGGTGGACGGCTTCACCGTCGACGTCGTCGAGCCACTCGGCAGCGAGACACTGCTGCACGCGCGACGCGAAACCCAGGAGCTGACGGCCGCGCTCGCCCCGCAACGATTGCCGAAACCCGGGGAGCCGGTATCGCTCGCTATCGACGTGACGCGCCTCGTGTTCTTCGACGAGGCGAGCGGCGAGGCGATCGCGAACGCCTGAGAGGTGACGCGCGGTTCGATCGTGTAGTCTATCGATCGATGGCCCCCCGCGAGTATCCGGCAAGTGATCCGCGCCACATGTCCGACGAGGAAGCGATCGTTCGCGTCCTCGCCGGAGAGGCCGACGCATTTGCGGCAATCGTGCGCCGCTATCGCGACAGTTACGCGCGCTTCGCGACACGGATGGTCGGGAGTCGTGCCGACGCGGAAGACGCGCTGCAGAGCGCGTTCGTGCGGGCATACGGCGCGCTCGGCCAGTGCCGAGAGCCGGCGCGATTCGCGGGCTGGTTCCACCAGATCGTCGTCAACGAATGTCGGGCGTTCGCATCGCGACGCAGTCGCCGTGAGCGCTGGTATGCCGCCGACGAGTCGATACTCGATTCGATCGCGGTCGAGGAGCCGGGAGCGGGCGCTGCCGGCGCGCCATCAGTAGAGGAGATCCAGCGCGCGCTCGACCAGCTTCCCGTCGCGCAGCGTGAGGCGTTCGTGTTGAAGCACGTCGAAGAGATGGACTACGAGAAAATGTCGGAGCTGACGGGGATCGGCGTTTCCGCGCTGAAGATGCGAGTCAAGCGCGCCTGCGAGAGGCTCCGTGAACTGCTCGAGGAGGTGCACCGTGACTGATCGACCACTGCGCGACGAATCCGGCGACAGCGAGCTTTCGACTGATGCCGCCGATCGCCTGGCTGCGCCGCTCCGCGCGCCGGTGACGCTCGACGAGGAGTTCGAGCGACGCGTGATGCAGTCGGTACGAGCCGCGCGCGCGCATTCGTCGCCGAGCGGATGGTGGCGGCGCGGCTACACCGTTCGCGTCACGCCGCTGACCGGGCTCGCCATCGCCGCGAGCCTGGCACTGGTCGCGGCACTCGGTCGCTGGAGCGCCGATCGCGCGGCTCATGGCGACGGCGGTCGCGTTGCGGTGACGAACACGCTCGCGCGCGACACGGTGTACCTCGTCCGCTTCGCCCTGGTGAATCCCGGCGCGCGACAGGTCTCGCTCGTCGGTGACTTCAACGGGTGGGCGGCGGACGCGACACCGCTGGCGAGCGGC
>JAICUE010000152.1 GCA_025936015.1 Gemmatimonadaceae bacterium | reverse complement strand
GTCGCCGGCCGCGAACACTGAATCGAAGCTGGCGATGATCGTGTCGCCGCGCAGCCAATCGCGTTCCTTGGTCCGGATCTTCGTCGAATCCGGTTCGCCTTGCGCGAGCGCGTGACGGATCGCGAACACCTGACGGATGCGCTGCTCAGGGAGCCTGACGTCGAGTGAGTCGGCGGTGATCAGCTGCGTCGGGGAGATCGCCCGAGCGCCACTCGGGCCCCACGCGTACGCACGTTCGAGCTTGTTGGCGTTCACGCGAAGGTCGATGGTATCGGCCCGCAGATCGAGATCAGCGCTCACCGCGTTGGCGTTGCCGAGCGCGATGACCCGCTGGAGCTGGCGCTGCTTCGAGTAGACGTCGATGGTTGTTCCGCTGAGCGTGAAGGGTCGCTCGGCCTTACCCTGGATCACCGGGCCCCGCATCAGCCGCGCGAGCTCGGTTCCACTGTCCATGAACGCCGAGTCGCCGGTTGCGTGGATATCCGGGCGCGTGATGTCGACGCTGCCTCCGGCGTAGACGAGGCTGTCCGCGTCGACGGTGACCCGATCGGCGCGCACTTCGACTGGCGGCTGCTTCTTGCCGTTGGAATCGACCTGGACGAGGTTGATCACCGGGCGACCGGTCGCAATGAGCTTCGTGTTCGGTCGCACGGACGGAATCGCGCGGTAGTACTCGGCTTGCGGCCCGCGCAGCGTCGTTCCGCTGGGCAGCGTCGAGACGACGTCGCCCTCGGCGAGAAGGCGCTCTTCGTTCTTCCAGTACGTCATCCGCCGCGAGTCCACTTTCGCGCGCGGCTCGGTGTAGTGGACGTTGCCGATCAGATAGAGGACGTTGAGATCGCCGTAGTATTCGGCGCTGTCGGCCTTGAGGGTGTTGTTCTGTCCGACGCAGAAGTACGTGACGCCGCCGCCCTGGTAGGCGTTGTACTGTCCACTCGGCAGCTTGTTGAGCGTCGAGCGCGCGCCGGACGATGACTCGAACTGCAGGATGCAGCGCTGCGGCGCGGCGGCGCTGCCCTGCGCCATCGCCGCGCGCGGCACGGCCGCCCCGCACGCGGCGATCGTCAGGCCTAACGCCAGCGCGGCGAATCGGCGCGTCACTGACCGGGAATCGTGACGCGGCCGGTCGAGCCGCTGGTTGTCTTGAGAATGCGGATGTTGTTCATGTTCGGGTCGGAGACGAACCCGACCCCGGCGACCCGACGCCCCGGTTCGGTGAGGACAAAGGCGCTGTCGCTCGAGATCTCATTCCGCCCCTGGTCGAACTTGAGCTGCGGCGTGACGAGCCGGCGGCCGTCGGTCGAGACGACGACGACATCGTCGCGCGCCTCCATCGCACCCTGGGTGCGATAGGTTCCCTCTTTCGAGGTGAGCACGGCGTTCTGCGCCCCTTCCGTCGTGAAGAAGTTGGTCTTCACGTTGCGCAGCTCGATCCGGGTGTTGTCGTCGAAGAAGTACGCGGTATCGCCGAACAGCTCGGCGCGCATCAGTCCCTTGTCGGTGAGGATCGCACGCGCACCGAACATCACCTGATCGGCGCTGTCGGCCATCGGGGACGTCGTGGCCGCGACTGGCTCCTTCTCGCGCTTGCATGCTGCGCTGAGCAGGACGGCGGCAGCCGCGCCGGCGACGACGAGCCCGCGCACCGTCATGCGACCCTCGCGCGCATGAGGTCGTGCAGGTGCGCGACGCCGACGATGCGCTCACCTTCATCCACTACCGGCATGGCCATGATTCCGTGCGTCTCCATTCGATATACGACGGCGCTGGCGAGCTCGTTGTCGCGCGCGACCTTCGGAGTTCGGGTCATGACGTCGGCGGCTCGCACCGCGAACACGTCACGTTCGCGCTCCATCAGGCGGGTGAGGTCTCCAGCGGTGACGACGCCGAGGACACGGCGCGACTCGTCGACGACGATCGCAATCCCTCGGCGCTCGGCGAGGAGCACCACCGCTTCGCGCATCGTGTCGTCACGGTTGAGGAGCGGGAGATCGTCGGCGATCATGATCTCGGTGATCGGCGTCGTCAGCTGCCGGCCGAGCGAGCCGCCGGGATGCAGCCGGGCAAAATCCTCGCGACGGAAGCCCTTTTCCTCGAGCAGCGCGACCGCGAGCGCGTCGCCTAACGCGAGGGCGGCGGTCGTGCTGGTGGTCGGCGCGAGGTCGTGCGGACACGCCTCTTCCTTCACCCAGGCGTCGAGCGAGACGTCACTGTTGCGCGCGAGCGTCGATGCGTCGTTACCGGTGATCGCGACCGTTCGCACTCCGAACCGCTTGAGGTGCTCGACCAGCGGCAGCATCTCGTCGGACTCGCCACTCTTCGAGATGAGGATGGCAACGTCGTCACGGCCGACGATTCCGAGGTCGCCGTGCACCCCCTCGACCGGATGGAGAAACGTCGCCGGCGTTCCGGTCGACGTAAGGGTCGCCGCGATCTTCTTGCCGATCAAGCCGGATTTGCCGACGCCGGTCACGATCACCCGTCCGCGCGACGCGGCGATCAGCTCGACAGCGTTCACGAACGCCGGCCCGACGCGCGCCTCGATCTCAGCGAGCGCCTCACGCTCCATCCGGATCACGCGGCGTCCCCGCTCCGCGATGTCGGTGCGGCTCACGCGCTGACCTCGACGCGCGGGTGCATACGCTCGCGAACGTAGCGGTCGGTGACGTCGTCCCACTGCCCGCGCGCCTTGAGCAGAAGCTCGGCGAATTCGCGGACGGCGCCGTTTCCACCGGTCCGGGTGAGGTGAAGCTTCGTGATGGCGCGAATCTCGGGCACCGCGTTGCCGACGGCGACGGGCAGCGCGACCTCGCGGAGTACGCTGACGTCGGGGAAGTCGTCCCCGACGAACGCTGCCTCCGCCGCGCTGACCCCGTGGCGCGCGAGCAGCGTGCGGAACGCCGGCAGCTTCTGCGCGGTGGAGTCCTGCACGAGCGCATCGACCTCGAGCTCCGCGGCGCGATGCCTCACGCTCTCGGACACACGGCCCGTTATGATGACGACCTTGATGCCGGCGTCGCGGAGGAACTTGATCCCGAGGCCGTCCTGGATGTCATAACGCTTGAATTCGCCGCGCTCGCCGTTCACATCGCCGAGGTAGATGCCGCCGTCGGTGAGAACGCCGTCGACGTCGAGGCCGACCAGCTTGATCCGCTGCGCAAGAGCGACGTCGATCATCGCGACGGGGACCGGACCAGGTTCCACGTGTCGATCGCACGATCGACGAGCGCGTCCAGCTGGTCGAGTGGAATCATGTTCGGGCCATCGCTCGGCGCATGGGCGGGGTCGGGATGCGTCTCGAGGAAGATCCCGTCGGCGCCGGCGGCAATCGCGGCGAGGGTGAGGGGCGGGATGAACTCGCGCGCCCCACCGCTCGCGCCGCCCTCGCCGCGCCCCGGCTGCTGCACGCTGTGGGTCCCGTCGAAGATCACGGCCGCGTCGCACGCCGCCCGCATCCGGGCGAAGGAACGCATGTCGACGACGAGGTCACCATAGCCGAAGAAGCTCCCGCGCTCGGTGACTGCGACTTCGACTTCACCATCCGCGGCGCCACGAACCTTTCGCACGGCGCCGCGCATCCCTTCGGGGTGCATCCATTGTCCCTTCTTCACATTGACTGGCTTCCCCGTCGCTCCAGCGGCTTCGAGGAGATCGGTCTGTCGGCAGAGAAACGCGGGGATCTGCAGCACGTCGACGACCTGCGCCGCCGGCGCGCACTGCTCCGGCAGATGCACATCGGTCAGGACGCGAAGCCCGGTCGCGGCCTTCACCCGCGCCAGCGCGGCGAGGCCGGCGTCGAGGCCCGGGCCCCGCGTCGCCCCCGGATTGGAGCGATTCGCCTTGTCGAAGCTCGCCTTGAAGACGATTCCTCCCGGGACACGCTCGGCGAGCCGGGCGAGGTGTTCGGCCACGCGCAAGTTGAGCGCGTCGTCCTCGAGCTGGCACGGCCCGGCGATCATGAAGAATGCATCGCGCGGGAACGCGGCCGTCGCGTTAGGCATGGCCAGCGGAGCGGTCCTGGCCATCGTCAACGACTCGCCTGGGCGAGGAGCGGGCGGCGATCGTCGACTCGCATGCGCTTCGCTTTCGCGGCGGCGGCGATGAACCCGGCGAAGAGCGGGTGCGGCCGGGTCGGCCGCGACTTGAGCTCGGGGTGGAACTGGCAGCCGACGAACCACGGATGCTGCGCGAGCTCGACGATCTCGACGAGCGAGCCATCGGGGGAGAGGCCGCTGAGCTTCATCCCACCGGCGACGAAGCGGTCGCGGAAGCTGTTCGACACTTCATAACGGTGGCGATGCCGCTCGCTGATCTCGGGGACGCCGTACATCTCGGCGGCCTTCGAGCCGCGAGCGAGCCGGCAGGCGTAGGCGCCGAGTCGCATCGTGCCGCCCATGTCGGTGACGTGCTGCTGCGTCTCCATCAGCGAGATAACGGCGTTGCCGCATTCGGGCGCGAACTCCGACGAGTTGCTGTCGCTGATCCCGAGCACGTTGCGGGCGAACTCGATGATCGCCACCTGCATCCCGAGGCAAATGCCGAAAAACGGAAGCCCACGCTCCCGCGCCGACCGAATCGCTTCGACCATCCCTTCGACGCCGCGAACGCCGAAACCGCCTGGCACGAGCAGGCCGTGATACTGCGAGAGGATCTCGTTCGCACGCTCGTCGCTGGTGAACAGGTCGCTCGAGACCCAGGAGATGTCGACACCGACGTCGTTCGCGATTCCGCCGTGGATGAGGGCTTCCTGCACGCTCTTGTAACTGTCGGCGTAGTCGGTGTACTTGCCGACGATCGCGATCCGGACGCGATCGCGCGGCTCGACGATGCGCTGCACCATCGACTTCCACTGCGTCATGTCGGCCTGCTTTCCGCCGAGGCCGAGCCGGCTGACGGTCCACTTGTCGAGCCCCTGGTCGGCGAACGCGAGCGGGATCTCGTAGATCGTCGGGACGTCGCGGCTCTCGATCACCGCGCCGAAGTCGACGTTGCAGAACAGCGCGATCTTGCGCTTCACGTCCTCGGTGAGCGGGCGGTCGGTGCGGCAGATGAGGATGTCCGGTTGAATTCCGATCTCCATCAGCTCGCGCACGGAGTGCTGCGTCGGCTTCGTCTTCACTTCTCCGGCCGCCGCGATGTACGGGACGAGCGTGAGGTGGACGAACACGGCGTTCTCGCGGCCGATCTCCTGGCGGAATTGGCGGATCGCCTCGAGGAACGGGAGCGACTCGATGTCACCGACGGTGCCGCCGATCTCGACGATCACGACGTCGTTGTCGGGGGCGATCCGCTTCATCGCCGCCTTGATCTCGTCGGTGATGTGCGGGATGACCTGGACGGTCGAGCCGAGGTACTCGCCGCGTCGCTCCTTGGTGATGACGTTGAGATAGATGCGCCCCGTCGTCACGTTGTTCGCCTGCGAGAGCGCGCGATCGAGAAAGCGCTCGTAGTGGCCGAGGTCGAGATCCGTCTCCGCGCCGTCATCGGTGACGAACACTTCGCCATGCTGGAATGGCGACATCGTCCCCGGGTCGACGTTGAGGTACGGGTCGAACTTCATGATCGTGACGCGGAGCCCGCGCTCGACGAGCAGCCTGCCTAACGACGCGGCGGCGATCCCCTTCCCGAGCGACGAGACGACGCCCCCCGTCACGAAGATGAACTTGGTGGTCTGCTTGGCCGGCGTGTCCATTCAGCGTGATCCTCGTGAGAAATCCTGCCATTGCGCGCTCGCGCGCGCGAGGTCGTCCTCGGTGTCGATGCCGCCTAACGGCGCCGCGGCGATCGTCGCGACGCCGATCGCCATCCCGGCCGCGAGCGGCCGAAGCTGCTCGAGCCGCTCGACCTGCTCGAGGGGATGCTGCGGCAGCGCGACCCAGCGCAGCAGCGCTTCCCTCGTGTAAGCGTACACGCCGATGTGTTGGCGAACCAGCGGACCGGCGAGGGCGGCGTCGCGCTCGTCGCGAAGAAACGGAATGTTCGCGCGGGAAAAGTACAGCGCGCGCCCATCGTCGGCCGTGACGACCTTGACGACGTTCGGAGTCGCCAGGACCGAGCGATCGGCGTGCGCTGCCGCGGTGCCGAGCGGGAATCGCCCGCTCGATACCATCTCCGCCGCGCCGAGCACGGCGTCGCGGGGAACGTAGGGCTCGTCGCCCTGCACATTCACGATTGCTTCGTACCGCCGGTAGTCGCGCTGCTCCGCGACCTCGGCGACCCGGTCGGTTCCGGACGGGTGGTCGCCGCGCGTCAGGACGCATTCAGCGCCAGCGGCCGCGACTGCACTGGCGACTTCCTCGCTATCGGTGGCGACGACGCATCGATCAGCGACGTTCATCGCCTGGACGCGCTCCCAGACGCGAACGACGAGCGGTTTGCCGGCGAGGTCGCGCAGCGGTTTGCGG
>JAICUE010000443.1 GCA_025936015.1 Gemmatimonadaceae bacterium | reverse complement strand
GTCGCGCGACGTCGTCGCTGAAGTGACGACCTCGGTCACCACTGGCCGCACGATGGAGGAGATCGCTGCCGGCAAGGGGAAGAAGCGGGTCTGGCACTCGAATCGTGAGGCGAAGAGCTCGGTGACAGCAGCGAAGAAAAACACCACGGTGAAAGGCGCGAAAAAGACTGCGACCAGCACCGCGGCCAAACGCACGACGAAATCGGCCACGAAATCGGCCACGAAATCAGCCACAAAGTCGGCGTCGAAATCGGCATCGAAGTCGGCGGCGTCCACGCGCGCGGTCGCGCGGAAGCGAGCGGCAAAGGGGGCGTCATCGGCCGCGGTTGCCGAAGCCCCTGTCCACCACGGGCGCCCCAAGGGAGTGCGCGCCTCGAAGCGGCTGTCGGCGATCGTGCCGATGAAGTGTTCAATCGGCACCGGGATCCCTGCCGGTGACAACTGGACCTACGAACCGAAGTACGACGGGATCCGCGTCATCGCCTACGCAACCGCAGACGCGGCCAACCTCGTCACCCGTAACGGCAACGACAAGAGTGTCCAGTTTCCCGAGGTGATCGCCGCGCTGCGCGACCTCGCGAAAAAAGCGAAGCGTCCGCTCGTGCTCGATGGCGAGGTCGTCGCGCTCGATGGCGACGAAGTCGCGCGCTTCCAGGATCTGCAGAGCCGGATGCACACCACCGATCGCGCGTTCATCGAGACCGCGCAGGAGGGCGCGCCGGCATCGCTCGTCGCCTTCGACCTGCTCGTCGACGGCGACGACGTCATCACCGGCGAGCCGTGGACGGTACGGCGCGCCCGGCTCGAGCTCCGGCTCCGCAACCGGACGGCCCGTGCGCTCCGGCTTGGCGAGACGGTGCCTAACGATGGCGCGGCGCTGCTGCGCAAGGCGGAGAAGCTCGGCTGGGAGGGCGTGATCGCCAAGCGGATGGACGAGCCCTACACCCCCGGGATCCGGTCGTCGGGCTGGCTCAAGCTCAAGATCGAGCACCGGCAGGAGTTCGTCATCGGCGGATTCACCGAACCGCGGAAGACGCGCGAGCACATCGGCGCGCTCCTGCTCGGCCATTACGACGACGAGGGAAACTTCATCTACGTCGGCCACACCGGCGGCGGCTTCACCAATGCGGGACTGCGCGACATGTATCGCAAGCTGGCGCCGCTCGAGCGCGAGACCTCCCCGTTCTCGGAGAAAGTGAAGACGAACGAGAAGGCGCACTGGGTAACGCCGAAGATCGTCGTCGAGGTGAAGTTCGGCGAATGGACCGCCGACGGAAAGCTCCGCCAACCGATCTACCTCGGCAGCCGCGACGACAAGCCGGCACGCGAAGTGACGCGTGAGGGAGAGAGCGTGCAGGACCGCGGCAGCGTCAGGCGCGGCGCCCGCGCCGGGGCCTCGGCACGGGCAACGACGAAGAAAACGGCCGTGAAAGCCGCGAAGAGCTCGACGAGCGTGAAGAGCAGCAAGGCGCCAGCGAACGCGTCAGCGAAGGCGGCGAAGCGCGCTGGCAAGCGCGCGCCTGCGCGCATCACCGACGTCCCCGTCTACGCGAACGCGGCGATCCTGAAGCAGTTGCTGGCGATCGAGACGGAGGGCGGGCGCGGGCACGTCACGTTAGGCAGGGGCGCATCGCTCGACGTGTCGAGCCTCGACAAGGTCTACTTCCCGAAGGACGGGATCACGAAGGGCGCGCTGATGCGCTACTACGCGACGGTCGCGCCCCTCATCCTGTCGACGGTGCGCGATCGCGCGCTCGTCCTCAAGCGCACGCCGGAAGGGATCGACGGTGAGACCTTCTTCCAGCAGAAGGCGCCGGACGATCCGCCCGACGGTGTCCGCGTCGAGTCGGTACCGGAGTCCGACGGCGACGCGAAGAACCGGCTCGTCGGCGGGGACATCACCACCCTCCTCTACTGCGTGCAGCTCGGTTGCGTCTCGACCGATCCGTGGCATTCGCGGATCCAGAGCATCGAGAATCCGGACTACACCTACATCGACCTCGACCCGCAGCCGAAGGCCGGCTTCCAGCGCGTGCTCGACGCCGCCCGCTGGACAAAGGAGGAGCTCGACGCGTTAGGCCTGACGGGGGCGCTCAAGACCTCCGGCTCGCGCGGGCTGCACGTCGCGATCCCGCTGCCGCCGTCGGCGACGTGGGAGACCGCGGTCACGCTCGCCCAGATCATCGCCGCCCGGGTCGCCGAGAAGCACCCGAAGGACGCGACGATCACCCGGGCCGTCGCAGACCGCTCGCCGAAGGCGGTCTACATGGACTACCTGCAGAACATCCGCGGCAAGAGCGTCGCCGGCCCGTACTGCGTCCGCGCCAAGCCGGGTGCGATGGTCTCGACTCCGCTCGACTGGAGCGAGCTCACCGACGATCTCGATCCCCACGAGTTCACGATCGAGACCGCGCCCCTGCGGTTCGCGAAGGTCGGCGATCTCTGGCGCGACCAGATGAAGGTGCGCAATTCGGCGGCGGCGCTGAAGGGACTCGCTCGCGTGAAGAAGCGGTGACGCCTATCATCACCGGGTGAGTCCACTCGAACTTTTTGCGGCACTCGTCGGCGCGCTGAGCGTCTGGCTCAGCGTGCGCCAGAACATCTGGAGCTGGCCGACCGCGATCGTCAACGTCGTCCTCTACGCGCTCGTCTTCTACGAGGCGAAGCTCTACGCCGACATGGGATTGCAGGTCATCTACGCGATCCTCTCGATCTACGGTTGGTACGAATGGCTCTATGGCGGCGCGGGGCGCACCGAGCTGCGCGTGACGCGCACCAGCGTTCGGCTCGGCGCGCTGCTCGCCGTGATCGCGGC
>JAICUE010000078.1 GCA_025936015.1 Gemmatimonadaceae bacterium | reverse complement strand
TCCTATTGCAGGTAGATGTACAGCCCGTACAACCCGACGGCCGCTCCGCCGACCATGATGATCGTACCTGCGTCGCCGCCGATGATCGCGCCGGCGAGGAAGGCCGCACCGCCGACGATCATCAGAGCGGTGGACTGGTCGCCGTGATGAACGGCGGGCGTCGCGTTGGTCGGCGACGTCGTCGCCTGTGCGTCGGCGTGCCTGATGCCGACGGTCGCGCCGTCGAGAGTCGGGCCGGCGGTCGGCGCTTCGACGGTGGCGGTGACGACGGTCGCGGGCGATGCCGGTTCGGTCGCGATGCTTTGTGCGCGCGCGATGCTCGGCAGTGCGAGCGCGGCGCAGGCGACGAGAGCGAGTGGGGCGAGTCGACGCATGTAATGCCTCCGGAGGTGGTGCACGAAAGACGGGAGTTGCGGTGATGATGCAGGGCGACGGCGACGAACGAACGACGCGAATGAAGCAGATGCTCGCACTGGCAGCGAGCAACGTCATGCCGCTAAGATAGCGGGGCGAGCCCCGCGACGGGACTCGCAATTCATTATCGACGGGTTCGACAACTCATGCGATTCCCCTCTGTCTTCGCTCGCCTCACGCTCGCGGCCGTCTCGGCTGGCGTGCTCGTGACTCCGCTCACAGTCAGTGCGCAACGCGCGCGCGCCGCGACGCCGATCACGGCGGCGGAGGTGGACGCCCACCTCCGGTTCCTCTCGTCGGACCTCCTCGAGGGGCGCGCTCCGGCGACGCGCGGCGGCCAGCTCGCCGCCGAGTACATCGCGACCGAGCTGCGGCAGTATGGACTGACGCCCGGGGTGAATGGCTCGTGGTTCCAGGACGTACCGATCGACGTCGTCACCGCGCAGCCGCAGACGATTCACGTCGCGACCGGTGGCAAGGCGCCGGCGACGCTGCGCTTTCCCGAGGACGTCGTGATGTGGGCGGGGTCGGCGGTCGATTCGAGCGCGATGCGCGGTGAGCTCGTCTTCGTCGGCTACGGCGTGAACGCGCCCGAGAACAAGTGGAACGACTTCAAGGGGATGGATCTCAAGGGGAAGATCCTGCTCATCCTCGTGAACGACCCGCCGGCGCCGGCGAACGAGCCGACGCTCTTCGGCGGGAAGGCGATGACCTACTATGGGCGCTGGACGTACAAGTTCGAGGAAGCGGAGCGGCAGGGCGCCGCGGGGGCGCTGATCATCCACACCACCGAACGGGCCGGCTATCCCTGGCACACCGTCGTCGGCTCGTGGGCGAAGGAGCAGCGAATGCTGCCGCGGGACGCGTCGCTCCCCGCGCCGTTAGGCGTCCGCGGCTGGATCACCGACAGCGCGGCGACCTCGCTGCTGTCGCGAGCGGGACTCGACCTCGCCGCGCTCCGCACGCAGGCGGCGTCGCGCGATTTCCAGCCCGTGCCCACCGGCATCACGATCGACGCGAGCTTCCGGAACACCGTCGCCCACATGCAGTCGCAGAACGTCGTCGGCGTCGTGCCGGGCAGCGGCGCGACCGCGAAGAACGAGTACGTCGTCTTCTCGGCGCACTGGGATCACCTCGGCATCGGCCCGGCGGTGAATGGTGACTCGATCTACAACGGCGCCTCGGACAACGCGTCCGGCGTCGCCGACCTGCTCGCCGTCGCGCGCGCGGCGGCCGAGGGCCCGAAGCCGAAGCGGTCGATGCTGTTCGTGTTCGTCACCGCCGAGGAGAGCGGGCTGCTCGGCTCGGAGTGGTTCGGCCAGCACCCGACGGTGCCGCGCGACAAGATCGTCGCCGACATCAACCTCGATGGCGGCAACGTCCTCGGGCGGACGCGCGACCTGACAGTGCTCGGCGACACCAAGAGCTCACTCGGTCCCGAGCTCGCGGCGATGATCAAGCCGATGGGGATGCGCATCTCGCCCGATGAGCATCCCGAGCGCGGCGCCTTCTACCGCTCGGACCACTTCTCCTTCGCCAAGGTCGGGATCCCGTCGGTCTCGATCGGGGCGGGGAACGACTTCATCGATCATCCGCAGGGCTGGGGGTCGCAGCAGGACGACTACTACACGGAGCACAACTACCACCAGCCTTCGGACGAGTACGACCCGAAGTTCGACCTGAGCGGGGCGACGCAGCTGTCGCAGATCGTCCTCCGGCTCGGATTGCGGCTGGCCAACGACCCGGCCTGGCCGACGTGGTCGAAGGGCGCCGAGTTCAAGCGTTAGGCCTGATGATGGCGGCGGCGTGAGCCCGGTCGTCGACCCGGCGATCGAGCGAGGGCGGGGGACCGGCGCCGAGCGATCGCTCGTCCGGGCGGTCGGCGTCTGGGCGCTGGCGGCGAGCATCTTCAACGTCACCGTCGGGGGCGGGATTTTCGTCCTGCCAGCGCTCGCGTCGCGGCTGCTCGGCAAGGCGGCGCCGGTCGCGTATCTCGTCTGCGCGGTGGCGATCGGGCTGATCGTGCTCTGTTTCGCCGAGGCGGGGAGCCGGGTGTCGCGCACCGGGGGACCGTACGCGTACGTCGAGGTGGTGTTCGGGCCGTACGCGGGGTTCCTCGCCGGCGTGCTGCTCTGGATGATGGCGACGCTGGCGATGGCCGGTGTCGCGACGATGTTCGCCGCCAACGTCGGCGGCTTCGTCCCGGCGTTAGGCAGCGGCGTCGGCCGGGCGCTGCTGCTCGTCGTCCTCTTCGGCGGGCTGACGCTGGTGAACGTGCGCGGGGTCAGCGAGGGGACGACGCTGATCAACGTCGCCACCATCGCCAAGATCCTCCCGCTGCTCGCGCTGGTGCTGCTTGGCCTGCCGGCGGTCCGTGCGGCGAACATCGCGATTCCGGCGATGCCGTCGACGTCGTCGCTGTCGCGGGCGTCGATCGTGCTCATCTTCGCCTTCCTCGGCGTCGAGAGCGCGCTGGTGCCGAGCGGCGAGGTGAAGAATCCGTCGCGGACCGTCCCGCGGGCGCTGGCGATCGCGATGACTGGCGTCGTCGTGCTGTACATCGCGATCCAGCTCGTCGTGCAGGGGATCCTCGGGCCAGCACTCGGCGAGCCGGCCGCGGCGTCGACTCCGCTCGCGGCCGCCGCCGGCGTCGCGTTAGGCGGCTGGGGCCGCACGCTGCTCCTCGCCGGTGCGACGATCTCGATGTTCGGCTATGTGAGCGGGATGACGCTGGCGATTCCGCGCGCGCTGTTCGCCTTCGCCGAGGACCGCGTCCTCCCGCGCGGGCTCGCGTCGGTGCACCCCCGCTTTCGGACGCCGTGGGTCGCGATCATCGTCCAGTCCATGATCGTCTGCGCCCTGGCGATCATCAGCCGCTTCGAGCAGCTGGCGGTGATGGCGAACCTCGCTTCGCTGCTGCTCTATCTCGGCTGCATCGTCTCGGCGTGGGAGCTGCGGCGGCGCGGCGTCCGCGCGGCCGACGGCAAGCCGCCGGTGACGCTGCCATTCGGGCCGCTCGTGCACATTCTCGCGGCGGGGGTGATCGTCTTCATGCTGTCGAGCATCACGCGGAAGGAGTGGGCGCTGGTGGCGGTCGTTCTCGTCATCGCATCGGTGCTGTTCGCCGCATCGCGGATGCTGGGTGGGGCGGCGCGCAGCGCGCCGGGAAGCTCGACGGCCGGTACCGCCGGAGCGTTAGGCGGCGCGACGCTGCCAGGCACGGGCGAAGCGTGATGGCCGACGCCGATCCACTGCTGGCGTGGCGGGCGGAATTCCCGATTCTCGCCACGACGACGTACCTCGTCTCGAATTCGCTCGGCGCGATGCCGCGGACGGTGCCGGATCGACTGGCCGAGTACGCGGCGCGGTGGGCGGAGGATGGAGTGCGGGCGTGGGGCGGCGGGTGGTGGGAGATGCCGATCGCCGTCGGGAACGAGATCGCGCCGTTGCTCGGGGCCGGCGATGGCGAAGTGGCGATGGTGCCTAACGTCACGGCGGGGCAGGCCCTGATCCTGTCGGCGCTCGATTTTCGCGACGGCCGCGACACGATCGTGATGACCGAGCTCGATTTCCCCTCGGTGCGCTACGTGACCGCCGCGCTGGCGGCGAAGTTCGGCGCGCGCATGGTGGTGGTGCCGAGCGAGGACGGGGTGTCGATCAGCGAGGATGCGGTGATCGCCGCGATCACCGAGCGGACCGCGCTCGTCGCGATCTCACACGTGCTCTTTCGCTCGGCGTACGTGATGGATGCGGCGGCGATCGTTCGCGCGGCGCACGACCGCGGCGCGCTCGTCGCCCTCGACGCGTTTCACTCGGTGGGGGTCCTGCCGGTGGACGTGAAAGCGTCAGGCACCGACTTCCTCACTGGCGGGGTCTTGAAGTGGCTTTGTGGCGGGCCGGGAGGCTGCTTCGTCTACGTCGCGCCGTCGGTTCGGGAGAGGTTGACGCCGGCGCTCGCGGGATGGCAGGGACACGCGCGGCCCTTCGCCTTCGAGCAGGAGATGGAGCCGGCCCCAGGGATCGCGCGCTGGCTCGGGGGGACCCCGGCAATCCCCGCACTCTATGCCGCGACCGAGGGACCGCGGATCATTCGCCGGGCTGGAATCGGAGCGGTGCGGGCGAAGAGTGAACGGCAGACCGCGGCGCTGATCGCGCTCGCCGACGCCCGCGGGTATCCGGTTGCCGCGCCGCGGGCAAGCAGCAGGCGGGGCGGCACAGTAGCTTTGGACGTTCCGCACGCCTACGAGGTGTCACGTTGCCTCCTCGAGCGGGGGATCATCGTCGACTACCGTCCCGGTGCGGGGATTCGTGTCGCACCACATTTCTACACGTCCGACGGCGAGCTCGATGCCGCGGTCGGCGCGATCGATGAGATATTGGAGCGCGGCGACTGGCGCCGTCACGCCGGCCGGACCGCGATGGTCACCTGACCGTCATAACGTTTCACCGAGAGAGCCGATGCCCGAGCCGAAGAAGCTGCGCAAGCAGTACGTGAACAACGACTATCCGCACGTGATGCTCCGCTTCGAGGATGGACACGAGATCCAGATCCCGAAGGGAGTCGGGAAGGCATTCGATGCCTGGCAGGGGGAAGCCGTCAAGATTCTCGCGCTGTGGGACCCGACCTCGAGCGAGCGCGAGCTCGTCGAGTCGCGAAAGGGCGAAGACTTCGACGACGCGAAGTAGGGTGCAGCCGCGCGGCGCCTGACGGCGCCGGCGGCCGCGCCGTGCCTTACACGCGCGCCTTGTCGAGGACGTCGCGCACGGCGTCGACGAGCGACGCCGGCGTGAACGGCTTCGGCAGGAAGGCGGTTTCCGGCGACAGGACGCCGCGCTGGCCTAACGCGTCCTCGGTGTAGCCCGACATGTAGAGCACGCGGAGCGACGGATCGATCGCCGTCAGCCGGCTCGCCAGCTCGACCCCGCTCATCCCCGGCATCACGATGTCGGTGAGGAGCATGTCGAGCTCGGCGACCCGCGTCGCGCAGATCTCGAGCGCCTCGGCCCCGCTCGCCGCCTCGATGATCTGGAAGCCCTGCGCCTCGAGCGCCCGCCGCGCCAACCGCCGCACCGCCGGCTCGTCCTCGACGAGGAGGATGGTCTCGGTCGAGCGAGGGCAGGGGTCGGGCGGTGCGATCACCGGCGCGTCAGGCACGCTCCCGGGAACGGCCGGGATGTAGATCGCGAACGAGGTTCCGCGATCGACCGTGCTGCGCACGGAGATCGATCCCTCCATCTGGTCGACGATGCCGTACACTGTCGACAGGCCGAGTCCCGTGCCCTTGCCGGGCTCCTTCGTCGTGAAGAACGGCTCGAAGATGTGCGCCTGCACTTCGGCGGACATCCCGCAGCCGGTGTCCGACACCGTGAGCAGCGCGTAGCGCCCGGGCTTCACCGGCATCGTCCAGCCGGCGGCCTCCTCGCCTAACGTCACGTTGCCGGTGGTGACGGTGATCGCGCCGCCGTCGGCCATCGCGTCGCGCGCGTTGACGACGAGGTTGAGCAGCACCTGCTCCATCTGGCCCTGGTCGCCGTGAATCGTCGCGAGATCCGGCGCGAGCACCGACGCGAGGACGACGTCCTCGCCGATCATGCGGCCGAGCATCTGCTCCATCCCGGTGACGACGTCGTTGAGCAGCAGCGCTTTCGGCTGCACGACCCCGCGGCGGCTGAAGACGAGCAGCTGCCGCGTCAGCCCCGCCGCACGGTCCGCCGCCTTGCGAATCTCCTCGACGTCGTTGCGGCGCTCGTCGTCCGCGGCGAGATCGGCGTGGACGAAGTCGGCGTTGGCGCGGATGACGGTGAGCAGGTTGTTGAAGTCGTGCGCGACGCCGCCGGCGAGGCGGCCGACCGCTTCCATCTTCTGCGATTGGCGGAGCTGGGTCTCGAGCAGGTGCTGCTGCGTCACGTCCGACACGAGCGAGAGCACCGCGTCCGGCCGCCCCGCGGCGTCGCGCAGCCTGACGATCCAGAGATTGACGCTGATCGGCGTGCCGTTGGCGCGGACCCGCTGCGTCGGATACGCGGTGACCGGGCGATCGTTGGCGATCGCGTCGGCGAGCATCGCGCTCTCAGCGGGGTCGCCGACGAGCATCGCGGGGAAGGGACGCCCGACGACCTCGGTCGCCTTCAATCCGAACATCGCTTCGGCCGCGGGATTCCAGAGCCTGACGGTATCGTCGATCGAGGTGAGGATGATCCCGATCGGCGACGCGTCGATCAGCGTGCGGAGTGTCTCGCCCGAGAGGCGCAGCTTTTCCTCGGCTGCCCGGCGATCGATCGCGGCGGCGATGGTGTTCGCCATCGCCTGGAGGAAGTTGACGTCGTCCTCGTGGAAGCGGCGCGGGTGCCGGGTGAACGCGCCGAGCACGCCGTAGGGGTGCTCGCCGCCACCGCCGATGACGACGCAGGCGGCGCTGGCGATCGCGTGCTCGCCCAGCGCCGGGGAGCCGCTGAAGCGCTGCTCGGTTGCGAGCCGCTCGCTCACCGTCGGCGCGCGGTTGGTGATGGTGTACCCGGACATCGAGCCGGTGCCGGTGCTGACCGTGAAGTTGCCGACGTGTCCCGGCGCCCAGCCGCGGCCGGCACGGAGCGTCAGCGTCGACGCGTCGTCGGACAGCTCGAGAACCGACACGCACTCGGTGCCTAACGTCGCGGCGACGAGCGAGAGCGCTTCGTCGAGCAGCTCGCCGATCGAGGACGGGGTGAGCGCGCGGAGTCCGAGCGTCGCGACCGCCGCCTGCTGGCGAGCACGCGCATCGAGCTCGTCTTCCGCCATCTTGCGAGCCGTCACGTCGACGATGACACCGCGCAGCGCGTCGATCTCGCCGGGATCGCGGCCCATCACCGACGACGCGTGGTCGCGTACCCAGATGGTGCGTCCGTCGGCGGCGATCAGCCGGTACTCGAGCGCACGGTGGCGGCCGCCCCGCGCGGCGGCGCGCCTGAACTCGACGACGGCGGCACGGTCATCGGGGTGAACGAGTGACTGCCAGAGCTCGGGCTCCTCGGTCCAGCGCGCGGCGGGGATGCCTAACAGTGCGGCAGCGTGACCGCTGACGTACGTGTAGCGCAGGGTGACCGGATCCGCTTCCCACACGGTCGCGTCGAGCCCCTCGACCAGTGTGCTGAGCCGATTCTGCTGCGCCATCAGCACGTCGCGATGGGTACTCACCTCTTCGGCGTGCAGCGCCTCACGCGAGAGCGAGGAACGCAGCTCGATCTCCGAGACCGCCGATGCGGCGAGGGTCTCGAGCAGCTCGAGGTCGTCGGCCGACCACTCGCGGCGCTTGCGATCGAGCACGCAGAAGCTGCCGAGCACATGACCCGTCGCGGTGCGAAGCGGGATCCCCGCATAGGCGACGACGCCGAACGATCGTATCACCTCGTCGTCGCGGAGCAACGGATGCTCGGCGATGTCGGCGAGGATCAGGGGCTCGCCGGTGGCAACGACGTGCTTGCAGATCGAGTACGTGAGGGGGGTCTGGCGCCGCTCGGTGAGCGACTCGGGAAGACCGATGCAGCTGAGAAAGTACTGGCGATCCTCCTCGATGAGCGTGACGAGGGAGATCGGTACTTCGAGGAGGCGGCTGGCGAGCCGGGTGAGCCGGTCGAACGCGGGCTCGGGCGGGGCGTCGAGCAGGCGCGCGCGCCGAAGCACGGCAAGCCGCGCCGGATCGCCGATCACCGTATTGTGAGGTGCGTCGTGTGTCACTGCTCGTTCCTCCGCGGCATTGACGATCGAGCACGCTCGATGTGACCGATTTTCAGAGGGGCGGCATGGGGTATGCCCTTGAAGTGGTGAGACCAGGGAGGCACATCAAGCATGAGATTCCGGAACATCATGGTGCTCGCGGCGCTCGCAGCCGCGCCGATGGCAACCGCGGGAGCGCAGTTCACGACAGTCGTCGCGCCCCCGCCGGCGGCGAAGCAGACGGTCGCGATGGCCGCAGCCGCGAAGACAGCGGCCGCCGCGGCCGACACGGCACACCGCGCCACGATGCAGGAGATGTCGGCGTGGGTCGACTCAGTCGCCGGAACCCCGGCACCGAGCGTCGTGACGGACAGCGCCGCGGGTGACGTCGCGGTGGCGAGCGACAGCGCGGCCGCGCCGCGCACGCGTCATGAGCAGGGCGGGACGACGCGATTCGCCGATGGCGCGAAGGCGCCCAACACGGCATCGCCGCTTCCCTTCATCCTCGTCGCCGGACTTGGCGCACTGCTGCTTGGCGGATGGCTCGTCGTGACGGGGAGCCGGCCGGCACCCGCCCGCGCGCCCGCCGAGCCGCGCCGTCGTGCGCCGTAAGGCATTCGGCATCGCGTTCACCGCTGCCGGCCTCGCGCTCGTCGCGTGGGCCGGCAGCGCGTACGCGCGGGGGTATCTCGCGCAGGAACAGGCGCGCAGCGAATGGAACGAGCAGGTCGCCCACGCCGCGGTCGAGAAGGGCCGCGACTTGGCGAATCGATCCTCTCCGAGCGAAGCGGTCGAGGGCGCCGCGGTCGCACGGCTGGTGATCCCGAAGATCGCACTCGATGACATCGTCCTCGAGGGAGTCACGCCCGACGCCCTCAATGGCGGGCCCGGTCATCTCCCCGGCTCGGCGATGCCGGGCGAAGAGGGAAACGCGGTCGTCTCGGCCCATCGCGACCGCCATTTTCGCCGGCTCGGTGAACTCGGCATTGGCGACACCATCAGGACACAAACGCTCAGTGATAGCGTCATTTGGCGCGTCGTTGCTCGCAAGATCGTCAATCGTGAGGCGCCGGCGATCCGGAAGGAAGAGGGACGCGTCCTCACCCTCACGACCTGCTGGCCGATGGGCTACCTTGGCGGCGCACCCGACCGGCTCATCCTCCGCGCGGTGCCGATCG
>JAICUE010000460.1 GCA_025936015.1 Gemmatimonadaceae bacterium | reverse complement strand
CGACGTGAACGAGGCGAAGGCGATTGCCCGGGTCTTCGGACCGGTCGCCTCGCGCATCAACGTTTCGTCGACGAAGTCGGCGACGGGCCACATGCTCGGCGCCGCCGGCGGCATCGAGCTGATCGCCTCGACGCTGGCGATTCGCGACCAGATCGTTCCGCCGACGATCAACTACCACACGCCGGACCCTGAATGCCCGCCCCTCAACTTCACACCTAACGTTCCGCAGAAGCGCGAGGTGCGCGCCTGCGTCAGCAACAGCGCGGGGTTCGGCGGCCACAACGTCTCGCTCGCGGTCAAGCGCTTCGAAGAGTGAGCAGCGAGCGTGCGCGCCGTGGCTGACGGCGGCTCCGCGCGACCGATCGACCGTCCAGCCGCACCGCGCACCGGCATCGGCTACGACTCGCACCGGTTCGCCGCTGGCGGCCCGATCATCCTCGGCGGCATCCGGATCGCGTCCGACGTGAGACTCGTCGGCCACTCCGACGGTGACGCAGTCGCCCACGCGGTCACGGATGCCGTCCTTGGCGCCGCCGCCGCCGGCGACATCGGCGAGATGTTCGCCGATACGGACGAGAAGAACCGCGGCCGCGACTCCATCGAGATGCTTCGTGCCGCGGTCGACCGCATCCACCGCCGCGGTTTCGTCGTCGGCAACGTCGACGTGACCGTCATCGCCGAGCGCCCGAAGATCGGGCCGTATCGCGAGTCGATGCGGGCCGCGCTCGCCGCGGCGTTAGGCATCGGTCCCGACGCGGTGTCGGTGAAGGGAAAGACCAACGAGCGCATGGGGTTCGTCGGCCGCGAAGAAGGCCTCGCCTGCATCGCGGTCGCGACGCTCCTCCCCAGCGCCGGAGCCTGACATGGAAGGGGTGCAGGGCTGGCTGACGGCGCTGCCCCCCGCAGTGCTGTACCTCGTGCTCGCGGTCGTTGCCGCGATCGAGAATGTCTTTCCCCCAATCCCCGCGGATACCGTCGTCGCGTTCGGGGCGTTTCTCGCCGCGCGCGGCCACGCGACGCTGGCTGGGACCTTCCTCGCAACGTTAGGCGGCAACATCGCCGGCGCGATGGGGATGTTCGCCGCGGGGCGTCATTTCGGCGCCGAGCGCCTCGCCCGGAGGCTCGATCGCGGCGGGGCGAGCAAACGACTCGAGGCGTTCTACAGCCGCTACGGCATGGCCGCGCTGTTCGTCAGTCGCTTCCTCCCCGGCATTCGCGCGCTCGTACCGCCCTTCGCCGGGGCGCTGCGTCTTCCTGCATGGCGCGTGTTCCTCGTCCTCATCAGCGCGTCGGCGATCTGGTACGGAGCGATCACCGTCATCGCCTATCGCGTCGGCGCCGACTGGCCGACACTCCAGGCGAAGATGCTCGCATGGCAGCACGCCCTCGTGATCGGCGCCGCTGTCGTCGCGGTGCTTGGTCTGGCCGCCTGGCTCATCATCCGCGCCCGCCGCAAGGATGTTGCGCGGTGAGCGGGGAGCTTTCGCCGGCCAGCGACGCACTCCGGGGATTCCTCATCGAGCAGTTCCGCGACTTCATCAACCTCGAGCGCGGCGTGTCGGCACTGACCGACGAAGCGTACAGCCGCGACATCGTCCGGTTCGCCCAGTACTGCCGCACGCGATCAGCCGTTGGGCCCACTGACGTCACCGCGAAGCTCGTACGGGAATACGTCTACCACCTCAAGGATCTCGGCCTCGCCCCGTCGTCGATCCGGCGCAACGTTTCGGCGGTCCGCACCTACTTCAAGTTCCTCGTTGGTGAAGGTCATGTGGTCCGTGACCCGAGCGATCGGCTCGAGACGCCGAAGCGCTGGCGCACGCTGCCCGACGTGCTCAGCGTCGACGAGGTCGAGCGACTCCTCGCGGCACCAGCGATCGATGAGCCGATGGTCTTCCGCGACCGCGCGATGCTCGAGCTGGCATATGGCGCCGGCCTTCGGGTGTCCGAGTGGATCACGCTCGGCGTTCGCGACGTGCTGTTCGATGACATGCTCGTTCGCGTCTTCGGGAAGGGAAGCAAGGAGCGCCTCGTGCCGATAGGGCGGAAGGCGATCGGCGCGGTTGCCCTCTACCTCCGCGAACTTCGCCCACGGCTGGAACGCGGCGAAGGGAAGGGAGTGCTCTTTCTCAACGCGCGCGGCGACCCGATGACCCGGATGGGCGCGTGGAAGATCCTCCGCCGCCACGTGACGACCGCCGGGTTGGCGAAGCGCGTCACGCCGCATACGCTTCGCCATTCCTTTGCGACCCATCTGCTCGAAAACGGTGCTGATCTGCGCGCGGTCCAGGAGATGCTTGGACACGCCGACATCTCGACGACGCAGATCTATACCCACGTCGATCGCGAGTACCTCCGCACCGTTCACCGGAAGTTCCACCCGCGTGGTTAGGCACCGGCGCTCCGCATGATTCTCGTCATCGACAACTACGACTCCTTCACCTACAACCTCGTCCAGTATCTCGGGGAGCTCGGTGCGACGGTGGAAGTCCGGCGGAACGACGCGATCTCGGTCGAGGACATCGGGGCGCTCGCGCCGACGGCGATCGTTCTCTCACCCGGACCGTGCACCCCGGCAGACGCTGGGATAACCATCCCGGTGATTCGCCGCTGGGGCTCGTCGATCCCGATGCTTG
>JAICUE010000136.1 GCA_025936015.1 Gemmatimonadaceae bacterium | reverse complement strand
TCCCATTAGCAGGTGAAACACGCGGATGCTCCAGTGCATCGACCCGGTGAGGATGGTCGCCTGCACCATCCCGAACGCCGGCAGCGCGACGCCCCAGAGAAGCCCGAATACGGCGAGTGCCCGGCGCGTTCGAACGACGAGCGCCAGCAGGGCCATCGCCCAGAGCGTCAACACGATGAGAAAGCCGTTGATGATGTGGACGGGGAGATACTCGTAGCCATGGCCGGTCCAGAACAGAGCTCCCAACAGGAGTTGCAACGTGCCAGAGACACGTACGACCCAGAGACTGACGTTTGTTATCGTTCGCATTATCGGCTTTTGGGGTTGCGGTTGTCACACGGTGCTGCATACGCGGGTCATTCCTGAGACAGCCTGCGTGACCGATATGTGACGACGGGGGAAGGGAGTGATGAGCGAAGGCGAAGAGATCATCAGTCAGTTCGAGGAGCACCGGGACCATCTGCGGGGCGTGGCGTATCGCATGCTCGGCTCGGTCAGCGATGCCGACGATGCCGTGCAGGAAGCCTGGTTGCGCGTTCGCCGCACAGACGCTGCCGACGTCCTGAATCTCCGCGCGTGGCTGACGACGGTCGTCGCGCGGATCAGCCTCAACATGCTCCGCGCACGGACCGCCCGCCGCGAGGCGCTCATCGACGGTGACGAGTTGTCGCGGACGATTCCGAGCAGTGCGCCGGACGGCGAGCAGGAGGCAATGCTCGCCGATTCTGTCGGCCTCGCGCTGCTCGTCGTTCTCGAGCGACTGACGCCGGCGGAGCGCCTGGCGTTCGTGCTGCACGACATGTTCGACCTTCCGTTCGAGGAGATTGCGCCGATCGTCAGGCGGTCTCCCGCTGCCGCGCGCCAGCTGGCCAGCCGTGCGCGTCGGCGCGTGCGAGGTGTCAGCATGTCAGGCGACGCTGACCTTCATCGGCGCAGAGAGGTCGTCGAGGCATTTCTCGCCGCCTCACGCGAAGGCGATTTTGGTGCGCTCGTCGCGCTACTCGATCCGGATGTCGTGCTGCGGGTCGAGGACGGGACTCAGCACCCGGCCGGACGACATGAGATCCGCGGAGTGAATGTGCTGCTCGAGCGGGCGCAAAACTTCTCGCGTGCTGCACGCTTCTGCCGAGTGGCGCTGCTCGATGGCAACCCCGGGCTAGTCATGGCGCCCGGCGGACATCTCACGCGAGCCCTCGTCTTCGAATTCTCCGGGGACCGGGTCGCGAGCATCGAAGTCATCGCTGATCCGGCCCGGCTTCGCGAGCTGGACCTCTCCGTCCCCGAAGCCGGTGCTCAATGAGGCACCGTTGCTCGTCACACTTCCCATCGAGCGGTTGTCATCACGGCGTAGTCCTGGACGCATGACAACCCGAAGGAAGGAATGGGAAATGACTGACGATCTCGCAGCCGCGAACAAGGAACTCGTTCGCCGATTCTACAAGGAAGTTTACGTCGACTGGAAGATGGAGTTGGTCGACGAAGTGGTCTCACCCCGGTTCACGTCTCACGACTGGCCGGAAGGGGCCGCCGGGCCGCAGGCGTTCCGGAATTACTATTCGGCGATTCGTTCAGCCGTACCCGACGCGCGATACGCAGTCGACGATATGATTGCGGAAGGCGACAGGGTCGTCGTGCGGTGGAGGCTTCTCGGAACGCACGAGGGCGACTTTCGCGGCATCGCTCCCACTGGCCGCCCCATCGTGCTCGACGGGATCGCGATCTACCGCGTCAGAGGGGGCAGGTTGATGGAGCGATGGGTCGTGTCCGACCTGCATGGCCTGCTCGAGAAAATCCGGCAGCCCGCGGCACGACAGCTCCGGGAAGCAGCCGCCTGAAAAATCCCGGGAGGAGCGCGGCGGTGAGTGCGCCGCCGCGTAACACCCGGCGTCATTGACGCGTCATCTGCGGGGGCCTATTGTTGCCGAACCCACCACGGGTCCGGCCGGCGTCGACGCTGGCGACCTCCCTCCGCCATCACGTTGCGCGGAGCGACCTTGAGCGCACGGGATGCATGGCTGGTGTGAGAGACGCGCTCCATGACGACATGTCGTCGGGGGAAGATCACCGGTTGAGCGCGCAGTTGACGCGCCTCGACTCGGTGCTCGAGCACGTCCCTCTCGCCATTGCCCTCTTCGACGAAGAGCTCCGTCTCCTCCGCGCGAACCAGCGGTACCGCGACCTGACCGGCACCGATACCGTCGGCGCGCTCGGCCGCTCGATCTACGACTCGTTTCCCAATGCGCTCGCCGATCTCGACGACCTGATCGACCGGGTCGTCAGCGGAACGCCGATGACGCCGCAGCGGATCGCCTTCCGCCCGCGGAGCGGCGCCGAGCGCATGATCGACGTGATGTTCACCATGGTCGCGCCGGCGAGTGCTGCACCGGGGAACGAGGGCGGACTGCTCTTCGTCGGCACCGACGTCACCGACCGCGAACAGCTGCGCGCCGACCTCGCCCGCAGCATCGCCCAGCTCGAGACGATCTTCGACGTCATCCCCGACTCGGTGCGCGTCTTCGATTCGGACGGGAAGATCACCCGGTCCAACGCGCAGGCGGCGCTCGAGCACGGCGCGGCGCGCCCCGAGGCGCTCGAGGATCTCTGGCGCCTCGACCGGCCGCGGACGATCGACGGCGTCAGCCTCTTCGTCCACGAGCATCCGACCGCGCGAGCGTTAGGCGGCGAGCGCGTCCGCGGCGAGAGCCTGGCGGTCCGCCGCGGCGAGAGCGAGACGGGGCCCGGCGTGGTCGAGGTGAACTCGAACCCGCTGCGCGACGAATCGGGCAAGATCCGCGGCGCCGTCACCGTCGAGCGCGACGTCACCGAGCGGACGCGGCTCTCCCGCCAGCTCGAGGAGCAGGTGCGGCGCACCGCCGAGCTGTACGAGCGGGTCTCGACCGAAGCGGAACGACTCGAGCGGATGGTCGAGGAGCGCACCCAGGAGCTGCTCGACCTCCAGGAAGAGCGCTCGCGCGAGCGCCGCCTAACGGCGGTCGGCCAGCTCGCTGCCGGCGTGATGCACGACGTCAACAACGCGCTCAACCCGATCATGGCCGCCGCCTACCTGCTCGAGGCGAACGCGACCAACCCCGACGCGGTGCGCGACTACGCGCAGCGCATCGCGAAGGCGGCCGAGACCGGCGCCGCGACCGCGGCGCGCGTCGGCCGCTTCATCCGCCAGGAGCCGCTGCAGGGCGAGCGCGAGGAGCAGGTCGACCTGTCGGCGATGGCCGACGAGGTCGTCGCGATGACGCAGCCCCTCTGGGCCGAGCGCGCGCGCGGCGCCCCGATCATCCTCGCCCGGGAGCTCACTCGCGGCATCGCGCTGCGCGGGATCAGCGGTGAGATCCGTGAAGCGCTGATGAACCTCGTCCAGAACGCGCTCGACGCACTCACCGGCGGGGGCACGCTCGGCATCCGCACCTTCACGCGCGGCGAGATGGCCTGCATCGAGATCAGCGACACCGGCGTCGGGATGACCGAGGAGGTCCGCGAGCGCGCCTTCGATCCCTTCTTCACGACGAAGGGACGGAGCGGCACCGGTCTCGGTCTCTCCGAGGTGTACGGCATCGTCAAGCGTCATCGCGGCCAGGCGGAAATCGAGTCGGTGGCCGGGGCGGGCACAACCGTCCGCCTCTGCTTCCCGCTCGCCCGCGCCGTGACCGCGCCGCCGGCGCCGGACGCAGATTCGCGGGTGCGGGCGCCACAGCGCATTCTCATCGTCGAGGACAACGACGATGGTCGCGATTTCATGCAGGCGTTGCTCGAGTCCGACGGCCACAGCGTGGACGCGGTCGGGACGATGAGCGACGCGCTCGCCCGCCTCGGGACGCTCGGTTCCCGGTACGGGGTGCTGATCACCGACATCGGGCTCCCCGACGGGAATGGATGGGAGCTGGTCGAGTCGGCGCGCGCCGCGTATCCTGCGTTGCGGATCGGCGTGGTGACCGGTTGGGAGATCAGGACGGCGTCAAAATCGAGTGCGGACTTTACCCTTCGCAAACCAGTCGCCGCGCGCGAACTCCTGTCGCTCGTCGTTGCCGCCGAGTAAGCTCAAGAGCACCTCACACACGCGGGGACGCACTCGCGCGAGAGGTCCTTCACGAATCCGGTTTTCTTCGATCAATGCCCGATACCGCTGCAGTCTCAGCACCGATTCGTATCCTCCTCGCGGAAGACGACGACAACGCGCGGTCACTGCTCGTCGACCTGCTCGCCGCGCTCGGCCACAGCGTGGTCGCGCACGTCAGCAATGGACGTGATGCGATCGCGCGCGCGAGTGAAGTGAAGCCGGACGTCGTGCTGCTCGACGTGCACATGCCCGGCGGCTCGGGGCTCGAAGCCGCGGAGGAGATTCGCCGCAGCGTGCCCGGCGCGGCGGTGGTGCTGTTCAGCGGCGACCAGACGATCACGCTCTCCGAGCATGACATCACCGCGACGTCGGCGATCGCCTTCCTGCCGAAGCCGACGCCGCCGAAGATGCTCGACTCGACGATCCGCCTTGCGGCGATGCGCGCGAAGGAGCTGCTCACCGCGCGCAGCGAAGCGCAGGACGCGAAACAGCAGCTCGAGAACAGGAAGACCATCGAGCGCGCGAAGGGAATACTGATGCGGCGCACCGGTTCATCGGAGCAGGAGGCGTATCGCATCCTCCAGCGCACGAGCCAGGATCGGTCGGTGCCGATGGTCGAGATCGCGAAGGCGGTGCTCGACAGCGAGCCGTCTGCCGCGCCGTCCACTCCCCCGACCCCGCCGAAGAAGTAGGCGAGGTTCGTCGTGAGCTCGTGGCAGGCGCCGATCATCGTCGGCAGCCTCCTGCTCTTCGCGGCGGCGCTGGTGGTCGTCACGCTGCGCCGTGCGTGGCGCCGCTCGGAAGCGCTGCGTGCCGAGCTCGAGCAGGCGAACCTCGAGCTGATCGAGGCGAACGCCGCCGCGCATCACGCCCGCGAGAGCGCGGAAGCGGCGGTCCACCGCAAGGAAGAAGTGCTGGCGATCCTCGACACGGTGCTCGACAGCTCGCCGGTTGCCTTCGCGCTCTACGATTCCTCGCTCCGCTTCATCCGCATCAATCGCGCGTTCGCCGAGATCACCGGTCATGCGCCGATCGATCACATCGGCGAGACGATCGCCGAACTCTCGCCGTCGCTCGTGCCGGTGCTCGTACCGTCGCTCGAGCGCGTCCTCGCCGAAGACATCCCGTTCCGCGATGTCGAGCTCACGCTCGACGGCGTGCCTAACGGCAACGGGACGAGCCGGCACTGGCTGGCGAGCTTCTACCCGGTGCGAACGGTCAGCGGCTCGGTCCTCGGCGTCGGCGCGCTGATGCTCGAGGTGAGCGAGCGCAAGAATCTCGAGGAGCAGTTCCGCCAGGCGCAGAAGATGGAAGCTGTCGGCCGCCTCGCCGGCGGCATCGCCCACGACTTCAACAACCTGCTGACGGTGATGTCGAGCTGCAGCGAGCTGCTGCTCCTCGACCTCGCCAAGGACGACCGCCGCCGCTCCGACGTCGAGGAGATCCGCTCGGCCGCCCAACGCGCGGCGGGGCTGACGCGACAGCTGCTCGCATTCAGCCGCAAGCAGATCCTCCAGCCGACGATGCTCGATCTCAACGCGATCGTGTCCGAGATGGAGAAGATGCTCCGTCGGGTGCTCGGCGAAGACATCGCGCTCGATACCGCGCTCGATCCTGATCTCGGCTTCGTTCGCGCCGATCATGGGCAGATCGAGCAGGTGCTGATGAACCTCGTCGTCAACGCGCGCGACGCGATGCCCCGTGGCGGAAGGATTCGTCTGCGCACGCGCAACATCGCGCAGCACGACGGCGATCCACTCGTCGCGCTCGAGGTGATCGACGAGGGCCTCGGCATCGCGCCGGAGGCGCTGCCGTACATCTTCGAGCCGTTCTACACCACGAAGGAACAGGGAAAGGGGACGGGTCTCGGGCTCTCGACGGTGTATGGCATCGTCAAGCAGAGCGGCGGGGACGTCGAGGTCGACACGGCATCGGGGAAGGGCGCGACGTTCCGCATCCTCTTGCCGCGCTACCGTGAAGCACCGTCATCCCTGCGGGCGAGCGCGACCGACGAGGAGGCTCCGCGCTCACGAGCGACGATCCTGCTCGTCGAGGACGAAGAGGCGGTCCGCTCCCTCGCGATGCGCATCCTCCGTCGCGAAGGCTACACCGTCTACGTCGCATCGAATGCCGTCGAGGCGGAAACGGTCTTCGCCGGCCATGGCAGCGAGATCGCGCTGCTCGTCTCCGACCTCGTGCTCCCCGGCCTCAGCGGCATCGACCTCGCCCAGCGCCTCCGCCACCAGCGCCCCGCGCTGAACGTGCTGCTGATGTCCGGCTACACCGACCGCGACGTCGGCGCCTTCCAGCGCGAGATGCCTAACGTCGGCTTCCTGCAGAAGCCATTCACCCCGGACTCCCTCGTCGGCCAGGTCGGTGAACTCCTTGGCGCGCGATAGCCCATGCGTGCCGACCGGTCGTTAGGCAGTGGCGCGGCACGACGCCGGCTGTTGCTGATCGGCTCCGTGGGGCCGCGGGCCTCCAGGATTGTCGGCCTTGCTCCTCAGCATCCGCGCGTCGTGACAGTCTGTAACCGGAAGACACCGAGACGCCGAGCACACCGGGACTGCATACGATTGCGATACGTTGCACCAGCTCTGGGAAACCCGGGGGCAAGCAGGGCGAGAAGATTTCGCCCCGCTTGCCCCCAATCAGTTCTGGCCGCGGCGCCCCCTCAGCCAGTGTTGCAAGCTGTTCTCGGCGCCCCCTGTGTCCTCTGTGGTAAAATGCAGTTGCAGTTGCAGCTCTTCAAAGAAGTGGTCAGCCCGCCCTCACGACGCTCCGCTCGCTGCACGGAGC
>JAICUE010000278.1 GCA_025936015.1 Gemmatimonadaceae bacterium | reverse complement strand
TTTGTGGCTTTGCTGTCCCTGGTTGCTGTGGGGCCCCCCGCGCCGGGGCGGGGGTCAAATCCCCCGGGGGGGCCCGCCCCGGTTGGGGGGCCCCGCCCCGGCGGAAGGAACCGCGGCGCGTCACGCGCCTACTTGCCGGCCTTCAGCTGGGCAATCACCCTGTCGCTCAGGTCGAGCGATTTGTCAGCCGCCACCACCGCCGTGCCGGGTGTGCCCACGTCGAAGATCATTGCGTAGCCTCCGGTCGCCCGCATCTGCTCCACGACCGCGGACACCCGATTCTGGATGGGATCGAGCAGTTCCCGCTCGCGCGTCGCCGCCCGCTGCTGGAGATCCTGGGTCCGCTGCTCCAGCTCCGACTGCTGCGTCTCGAGCTGCTTTCGCTTGGCTTCCCGCGCGCTCGGGCTCAACAGCGTGCCCTGCTGCTGGAAATCGGCGGCGGCCGAGTCGAGCTTCGCCTGGAGCTGCTGCACCTCCGTCCGGAAGCCCGCGAGCTCCTTCGTGAAGGTCGTCTCCGCCTGCGCGTACCCCGGGGTTTCCCGGAGGATTTTCTGCGAGTTGACGAATGCGATCTTGGTCGCGGCCGGTGTCGTCTGCGCGGCCGCCGGGCGGGCGGCGCCGACCGACAGGGCGGCCAGGACTGCGAGGGTGCCTGCAACGAACTTCATGCGCTGCTCCAGTTGAAGTGCGGTCGCTGCTGCTAGAAGAAATTGCCCACCTTGAAATGCAGCTGCCATCCGGGGTTCGGCTTGCCGGTGGCGTCGATCCGATCAAACCCGTACGCGAGATCCACCCCGATCGGGCCCAGGGGGGAGACGAGCGCCACTCCCAGACCCGCACCTCGATACAGTCGCGTCGGATCGTACTGCCGGGCGGTCCGGTAGACGTTGCCCGCATCAAGGAAGGTGCTCACATAGAGCGACTGGCTGATCCGCGCCCCCGCCTCGACGGTGAACGATGCATAAGACTTGCCAAACGCGGCCGGACTGCAGCTCGATCCCCCGGCGGACGCGTCGTAGCCGTTCGGCGTCACCGAGCACTCGGTGTAGCCGCGGAGGGGAATGCCGAACTGAACTCCGCCCAGCGTATAGAGTTCGGTGAAGAAGTTGTGCGCGTCGCCGAAGACGAAACCCGACTTGGCCGTGAGGCCCAGGACGAATTCGACCCCGCCCCCAAACTGGTTGCCCGCGCCGCCCAGGCGCCCGAGCGGGGCATACCAGCGGCCCTCGACGTCCACTTTCTGGTAATGGCCCGTCCCGCCCAGGAACCCGCCGTTGAGCTCGCCGGTGAGGGTGGTCTGGGAGCCGCCCGTCGCGAACGGCAGCCCGACGCGCGTGTCCCGGAGGAGCGTGGCGCCCAGGGTCGAGCGCGTGCAGTTGTTGCACACGAAGTTCTTCTGGATGTCCTCGGAGCCGTCGGAATACCGAATGCGCTGCAGGCCGTAGGTCCCGAAGAGGCGGGTGTACCGCGAGCCGAAGAACGGGAACCCGATCTGGAGGCTGCCGCCGATCTGGCGCCGCTGGCCCAGGTCCTTGATGGTGTACCGCTGGCGGGAATCATAGACCGCCACCGTGCCGGAGATCTGGCTCTCCCGGATCGCGGGGTCGCTGTAGGTCAGCGTGAAGTCGTTGATGTTCGTGCCGAACTGCCACTGGAGACGGCCACGCTTGCCGCGTCCGAAGAGATTCGGCTCCTCTAGGCCGAGAAAGCCGCCGACGCCGGTGCCCTGCCCCAGCGATGCGCCGAAGTTGATGTTCCCCGTCCGCTTCTCCTCGACGCGGAAGGTGATGTCCACGTCCGGGCTCCCCGGCACCGGATCGACGCTCGGCGGCGCCATCGGCTGCTGGAAGAAGCCGAGGTTCCCGATGTTCTGGTACGACCGGATCAGCAGGTCGCGGCTGAACACCGCCCCCGGCAGCAGGACGATCGCCTCCCGGATCACGCGCTCATGGGTGACGTCGTTGCCGACGATGTTGATCTTGTTGACCGTCGCGATCTGGCCTTCCTGGATGTTCCAGCTCAGGTCCACGATCGGCTGCCCGTCGGGGCCCGCGCGACGCCGCTCGACGGGGTCGACGCGCGCGTAGATGTAGCCGTTGTTGGCGTACGCGTCCTGCACCTTGGAGGTCGCGGCCTCCCAGTCGGCCTGGCTGAACGGCTGCCCCGACACCGCCGTGATCGCCGGCGTACCTGGTGCCGCGGGTGGGGCGGAGGCGGCGGCGGCCGCGCTGTCCCCCGTCTTGCGGGGCGCCGAGGTGGCAAAGGGATAGAGCTGCATCAGCTCCTCGGTCGAGAAGCGCCGGTTCCCGGACATGTCGAAGGTGCCGACCCGGTAGATCGGTCCCTCGTCCACGGTGAGATGCAGCACCGCCTTCCCGCCCCCGCTGTCGGCGATGAGCGTGTCGCGCAGGACCTGGAAGTCGATGAATCCGTTATCGGCGTAGAAGCTGGGAAGCCGGTCGCGGACGTCCTCCTCGACCCGCCGCTCGTCATACTCGCCCTTGCGGAACCACCAGAAGCCCTCGGGCCGGCTCGCCATGTGCTTGACGACTTCGGCGTCGGAGAACCGGGTGTTGCTGTCGACCACCACCTGGCTGATCGCGACGCGGTTGCCCTCGTCGATGTCGAACACCACGCGCACCGAGCCGTTGGGCTGCGGAAGCTCATTCACCTTGACGGTCGCGGTGTAGTAGCCGAGGCGCTTGTAGAGGGAATCGATGCCGGCGCGACCGTGCGCCACGGCCGCCCGGTCGATCGGCCGGCCGTCGATCAGCTTCACCCGCTCCCGGACATCGCCTTCGGAGACCCGCACCGCCCCGCGGATGCTCCACTTCTCGAGGAGGGGGCGCTCGCGCACGATGAGGGCGAGGATCACCCGGCCACCGATGACGCGCTGATCCACCGCGACGTCGTCGAACTGGCCGGTGCGGAAGAGCGCGGTGATCGCGCGCTGGATATCGCGGTAGTTGATGACCGAGCGGGGCACGAGTCCCGCCGTCGTGAGCACCTGCGGGGTCGTCAGCCGCTGGTTCCCCTCGACCGCGATGCTGTCCACCTGCGGGGGCGGGGCGGCGGGCGTCGCGAGCGTCGAATCCTGGGCGCGCAGCCCGCGCGCCGCCATGAGGCCGATCGCGGCGGCGAGGAGGAGGATGCGTCGAAGGGGCATGAAGCGCGGTGAGGAAGCGGGGCGCCCTGCGACGCCCCGCCTTGGTCAGGCCTGCTGGCCGGTGAGGGCCCGGAACACGAGCCGCTCGCGATCTTCCGAGACGTCGACCTCGATCTCGTCCCCCCGGCCGAACTCGCCGGTGAGGATCTTCTCGCTCAGCGGATCCTCGATGTAGCGCTGGATCGACCGCTTGAGCGGACGGGCGCCGAAGTTCTGGTCGTAGCCGTGCTCGACCAGGAAGTCCACGGCCGCGGGGGTGAGCCGGACCTCGTCGCCCAGGCGCCGCTGCACCTCACGGAGGAGGATGCTGACGATGCGCGAGATGTGCTCCTTGCTCAGCGGATGGAAGACGATCACGTCATCGAGCCGGTTGAGGAATTCGGGATTGAACACCTTGTTCATCTCGTCCTTCACGCGCTCCTGCATCCGCTCGAAGTCGTGCTTGGTGTCCGCGCCGTGGAATCCCAGGGTCTTTCCCTGCATGATGTCGCGGGCGCCCACGTTCGACGTCATGATCACGACGGTGTTCTTGAAGTCGATCACCCGGCCGTAGTTGTCGGTCAGGTGGCCCTCGTCCAGCACCTGCAGGAGGATGTTGAAGACGTCCGGATGCGCCTTCTCGATTTCGTCGAGCAGGACGACCGAGTACGGCTTCCGACGGATCGCCTTGGTCAGCGTGCCGGAGTCCTCGTAGCCCACATAGCCCGGCGGAGCGCCGATGAGGCGCGACACCGAGAACTTCTCCATGTACTCCGACATGTCGACCCGGATGAGGGCCGACGCATCGGCGAACAGAAACTTGGCGAGCGAGCGGGCCAGCTCGGTCTTGCCTACACCCGTGGGTCCCGAGAAGATGAACGAGCCGATGGGCCGGTTCGGATCCTTGAGTCCCGCACGCGAGCGCCGGATGGCGCGCGACACGGCGTGGATCGCCTCGTCCTGGCCGACGACCGACGCGTGCAGCTCCTCCTCCATCCGCATGAGGCGCGACGCCTCCGCCTCCTGGAGGCGGGTCACCGGGATCCCGGTCCAGCGGGACACGATGAACGCGATCGCTTCCTCATCGATGACGGGCCGCCGCGTCTGCCGCTCCTTCTCCCACTCCTCGTTCTTCTGGCGGATCTGGTTCTGAAGCTCGCGCTCCTGGTCGCGCAGCGCCGCCGCCCGCTCGAAGTTCTGGTCGCGGACCGCGTCCTCCTTCTGGAGGTTCACCTTCTCGAGCGATGTCTTGAGCTCCGACACCTCCGCCGGCGGCACCTGCGAGGCGAGCCGCGCCCGGGCGCCCGCCTCGTCGATCACGTCGATCGCCTTGTCCGGCAGGAAGCGGTCGGTGATGTAGCGCTCCGAGAGCTCCGCGGCGGCGGCCAGGGTCTCGTCGGGGATGCTCACGCGGTGATGGTCCTCGTACTTCTTGCGGAGGCCCTTGAGGATCTCCACCGTCTC
>JAICUE010000523.1 GCA_025936015.1 Gemmatimonadaceae bacterium | reverse complement strand
GCTTGCCGGTGAGCTTCACGCCGGCGATCGGCGCGCCGATCTGCCGCGTGTAGATCAGGCGGTCCGGCGTGTCGTACTGCTCGAGCCCCTCGAGAAAGAAGGGCCGCTTCTCCGGGAAGAACAGCGCGAACCGTTCGTTCACCGTCACCTGACCGACGTCGCTCTCGACCTGCGAGAAATCGGGGCGGATCGTGCCGTTGAGGGTGAAGTTCGGCGTCACTCCCCAGCGAACGTTGCCGCCGACGCGGACGTGCGGATTGTCGTACCGCCAGTCCGTTGGCCCGGGCGCACCCGAGATGGACGAGGTGAGCTCGGGATCGAGATCGACGACGAGCCCGCGATGCAGGCCGGTGAGTCCGCTCAGGTGCCCCGACTGCACGAGGAAGCTCGCGTTCGCCCGGACCGCTGGCGCCCAGGTATCCTCGTGGCCCGAGTGCTGGGTGACGCGGGTGATCTGCAACCCCCAGCGCTGCGGGTCGACCGATTGATAGCGCAGGCTCTTGAACGGGATGCGCAGCTCGGCCTCCCATCCCCACGGCGTGACATGTCCGCGCGACTCGAAGTTGAAGTCCGGGCTGATGTCGACCACTCCATCGAACCGACCGCCCGCCGACTGCGACGGGTCGAACCCTTCCGACTGCACGCCGTCCTGCTGCACGCCTAACGGGTTGACCGCGAACAGCAGGGCGCGCCGGCTGTCGTCGTAGGTGTCGAGGAGGATCTGGATCCGGTCGTCGGCGGCGATGTTGTCGCGGTCGGCGAGCGTCGCGCGCACGACGTCGCCGTGCGCCTCGTACGCGCGAATGCCGAAGTGGATCGCGGTCGGCGAGTAGAACACCAGGACGACCGTCGAATCATCGGCGGGGCGGCCATCGACTGGACGATATTGCGAAAATCCCGAGAGCCGCGCCGCTCGCGACCAGACCGCGTCGTCGAGCCGACCGTCGATGACGGCATCCGCCTCGATGCGGGGGATCTGAACGTCGGTCTGGTGCGCGCGGCCATCGTACGACACCGGCGCCTGCGCGTTCACGATCGAGGCGGCGAAGAGCGCAAGACAACGGAACGCGTAACCGAGTGCGCGGGATGTCGGCGTCAGGCCGCGGCGGTGCGCGCTGATCGCCCGGGGGGAGGCGGACATCCCACAAGCATAAGCGAGTCAGCGAATCACGAACAGCTTGGCGACCAGCTTTCCGATTGCCTGCGCGACGACCCCGAGCGGTCCGAGAATGATCTTTCGGCGAATGCTCAGCTGGACCGTCGCCAGCGCGGCGGAGCTGCGCAGGTACTTGAGACGCCCCTCGAGGCTGTCCACTTCGCCCTGCACCCGAGCGAGCTCGTGCTCGACGGTGATCACCTCGGCCACTGTCGTTGCGCTGTCATGCAGCTTCCGCAGCCGGTCACGCGTCGCGATCAGCGACTGCAGCCGCGCGTCGAGATCGATCGACTGCTCGGTCACGTCCTCGGCGGATTCCGTCCGGTTCGCGACGCTGCCTAACGTCGCGAGGCTGTCGAGGACCGCGTCGAGCGACGCTTCCGGGATGCGGAGGGTGAAGGACGCCGACCGCTCGCCCCGCTCCTCGCGCTCGACGTAGCCCGGCGTGCCGACGAGTACCGATTGTGCCCGCGCGGCGGCGCGCGCAACGTCGTCGACGACGACATCCATCGCCGCCCGCCGAACGAGGAGGCGCGCATCGTCGATGGCGGGCGTCTCCGTGCCTGGCGCGACCGGGGCCGGAGCGGGTGGGGCGCCAGGGCGCGGCGCGGTCACCGGTGATGCGGTCGAGCAGGCCGCTGCCGCGACGAGGATCAACGTCCATGCGCTCCGAGATGGCCGTCCTGCAATCATGGGAATCGTGTCTCGTTCAGCAAGTGACAGGCAATTACTTCTGCTGGTACCCCTCGAGCAGCCACTCGTCGCCCGGGACGGCGGACCGAGCCGGCTGTGAT
>JAICUE010000227.1 GCA_025936015.1 Gemmatimonadaceae bacterium | reverse complement strand
GGTTCGCGGACGCGCCGCGACACCGGACGGCCTGGCGCGCCGCGTCCGGCGCTGGCTCGCCTTCGGCCGCGGTCCCTGGCGGAGCACCTGCCTGACGCGATCGCTCGTCCTCTACACGCTCCTTCGGCAGCACGGGCAGCGCCCGAAGCTGCACTTGGGAGTCGCTGGTGATGCGCGCGGATTCGACGCGCATGCCTGGATCACGCTCGACGATCATCCGGTCGAGTTGCCGGCGACGGTCGGCAGCCAATATCGCCGGCTCCTGGTGCACGGTGGGTAGCCGCGCGATTCACGACCTCGTCGTCGCGATCCTCCGCGGCGACGACACGACAGCGGCGCAACGGCAGCGGACGTTCGCTGAGCCGGCAGAACGCTGGTACCGCGTCCTCGGCTTCGAGGGGTGCACGGTGCAGTTCGACCGCGCGCTCCATCGCGCCGGCGCGCCTTCGGACCTTCCACCCGCGCTGCGTCGCCTGCTGCACGACGCGAGCTGCACCGCACTGCAACGCGCGCTGCTCGTGCAGCGACAGCTCACCGAAGTCGCCGCGCTCTCGGCAGCAGCCGGAATCCGGGTAATGGCCCTCAAGGGTGCGGCACGACTGCTCGCAGGCGAGCTGCCCGGCACTCGCTCGATCGCCGACATCGACCTGCTGGTCGCGCCGGCCGATGCCGCGCGGCTGCACGAGCTCCTTCGCGCCGAGGCGGGCTACGCGATCGACGGCGACGAGTATGCGCATCATCTCGCCGGGCTGACCCGTCGCGGATCGCTCGGCATCGAGATCCACCCCCGCCTGACCGAGACGCCATTGCCGTTGGACACCATGATCTGGCACGAGACGCGAGTGGCGACGTTAGGCAGCCACGCCATCGAGCTCCCGTCACCGACTGCCCTGTTCCTGCACACGCTGGAGCACGCCGCTCGCGTCAACTGGACGGGCCGCTATCGCCTTCGCGACATCCTGGATATTGCCGGGACGTTCAGCAGCGACGTCGACGCGTCGACCGTGCTCGCGCACGTCGAGGCGAGCGACTGCGGGCGGGCGATGGGCACGCTCCTCTCCGCGGCAAGCGCACTGGAGGCGCGAATCCCGTTTCGTCGGAACCGCGCCTGGCGCACGGTTCGCCGGGTTGGTCGAACACGGCTTGCCCTGGCGGTCGGTGCACGCAACCCGCGCGTCGCCGAGCGTTGGTTCCGCTACGCCGGCGTGATCGCCGAAGGCTCGCCGCGCAACATTGGCCGGCTCGGCTTCGATCTCACGCGGCGCGTGGTGACTCGCGCGACTGCGGCCGTGGCGCTGCTGCTCGGCGTCGCCGCGTGCCAGGAGCCAGCGGCGCCGCGACCGCTGGTCGTCACGCCATTCATCTTTGCCTCCGACAGCGCCGGCGTCTGGTCGCTGTATCGTTTCCGCGATGGCGCGGTGAGCCGGATTTCCGGCGAAGGCTCGAACGATCGAGAGCCGAGCGTCGTCGGCAATCGTGTCGTGTACACCTCGCTGCGCGATGGCGACAACGAGATCTACGCCGCAACGCTCACGCCGGACCTGACGCTCGCCGGCGAGACCCGGCTCACGAACGAGTATGGCACCGACGCCGAGCCCGCGCTCAGCCCGTCGGGTGCGACGATCGCGTTCGTGAGTGCGCGGGACGGCACGCCGCGCATCTGGCTGATGGACGCGGACGGCGCGAACCAGCGGGCGCTCGAAACCGGCTCGGCTGGCTACGTGCCGGAGCAATCGCCGCGCTGGAGCCCGAGCGGCGACCGGATCGCGTTCACCTCGACCCGGAGCGGGACGGCGCAGGTTCACGTCGTCGGCGTCGACGGTGGGATGGCGGACCAGCTGAGCCACGAGACGCTCGGCGCCTTCGCGCCCTCCTGGCTGCCTGACGGCGCCACGATCCTCTACGGCACCACCGTCGGCGACGGTCGCATCATGAGCGTGCCGGCCGGCGGAGGGGACGCGCGGGTGTTCGCCAGCGACGATGCCGGGCTCGGCGAGGCGGCATGCGGCGCCGATTTCTGCCTCGCCGTCTCCGCGCCGTTAGGCGGTCACGGCCGCAGCGTCGCGCTGAGAACCGACGGGCAGCTCTCCGACGTCCTGCTCCCGCAGGTCGCCGACGACCATCACCCCGCGCCGCTCGCGCCGTAGCGCGAGGTTGGCTGCGCGGGGCCGCTTATTCGAGCGCGACGTGCGGCTCGACCGGCGTCGGCGCCCCGGTTCCCGACACGATCTCGCGGCTGCGATTGAGCGCGAAGCGGAACAGCACCGGGCCGATCACCTGGTTGATCGCGACCACCGCGAGAAAGAGCGTGCGCATCTGGGCGCCGCGCACCGGGTACGCCTGCGCGACCGCCGCCGCGAGGCCGATCGCGACGCCGGCCTGGGGAACGAGCCCCATCCAGACGCGCCGCGTTTCTGGCGGCGCGCCAGCCCAGCGCACGCCCGCCCGCGTTCCCGCCCAGATCGCGCCCGTACGCACCGCGACGATCGGGATGAGCAGCGGCCAGAAGCCGGCGACTTCACGGAGTCCCATCTCGGCGCCCGCCAGCGCGAAGAAAACGACGAACACCGGCGCGGCCGATCGTTCCATCGCGTGACGAATCGCCTCGCCGTCCTCGTGCCGCGAAAGATTTTCGGTCACGAATCCGGCGGTGAGAAGCGCGAGCAGCGTTTCGACGTGCACGAGCCGGGCGATCACCATCCCGAAAAACGCGACGACGATCGCGAACAGCACGAGCTCGTGCTTCACGAAGCGGAGGTAGAGCGCGACCGCACCACCGAGCAGCGCGCCGACGAGCACCGCGCCGCCGAGCTCCCACACCATCATGCCGAGCGAGACGCCGGCCACGTTCGCACCGGTGGTCGGAACGACGGCGCGCGTCACCGCGAGCATCGCGCTGAACAGGATCACGACGACGACGTCCGAGACGAGCACGACGCCGAGTGTCGTGCGAGCGACCGGGCCGCCGGCGCGCGTCTCGGAGAGCAGCGCCATGACCACCGCCGGGGAGTGGACGACGGCGACCGCCCCGAACAGCGTCGCGAAGGCGAGGCGCGACGCGCCGGTCGTCTCCTCGAGAAAGGGGATGTGGTTGCCTAACGTCCAGAGCACCGCGGTCAGCGCGATGAAGCCGAGCACCATCTCGGCGCTGAGGATCTTCATGATCGTCGCGCCGCGCTTGCGCACCTCCTGCCATCGCAGCTCGGCGCCGGCGAGGTAGGCGATCAGCGCGATCGCGAGGGAGCTGACCGGCCGCAGCTCGCCGATTGCTTCGGTCGTCACCACGTTGAACAGCGATGGCCCGAACAGCACCCCGGCGGCGAGATACCCGGTGATCTTCGGCAACCGGACCCCGACCGCCAGCTCGCCGACGCTGTACGCCGCGAGGATGAGGAAGCCGAACGTCAGCAGCCACTGCGAGCCATGACCGCCAGCGCCTAACGGCAGCACGAGCTGCATCGCGCCGAAGAGCAGTGCGAGAATGACGAAGCGTCGCATCAGGACCCCGCCGGTGTCGACGCGTCCGGAGTCACGACGTCGGGGACGACCGGCCCGATCGGCACCGGCGCCTTGGTCGGCTCGGGCTCCTCGACGCCGGCCACCACTGGCTCGACGTCGACGTAGATCAGCGAACGGACGAACCGCGCCGACAGGACATCGGTCAGCAGGACGGACGCGACCGCGGCGGTGAACACGAGGTTCGCGAGTGGTGCGTCTTCCTGGTACAGGTAGCTGAGCGCAATCGCCAGTGCGAGCCCGCCCTGGCCGAGCAGTCCGCGCCCCCAGTGCAGCCCGAGCGCGGGAAGCATCCCGTTCCAGCGGGCAGCGAGCCGCGCGGCACCGATCTTCCCGGCGATGCGAACAAGCACGAACAGGAAGACGATGACGACCCAGTCGCGAACGCTCGGGCGCCACGTCGCGCCGGCGAGCACGAGCAGCGCGAAGTAGAGTGGGCGCTCGATGCGCTCCAGCGCGATCGTGATCTGCGCGCGGCTCCGGGTAGTGTTGGCGAGTACGAACCCGAAGCAGGCCGCGGCGAGCAGCGGCGAGACCCGGATGTAGGTCGCGGCACCGCTCACGAGGATCACGGCCCCAGCGAGCGAGATGAAGAGCCGGTCGACTTTGCGCTCCTCGCCGACGAACAGGTGAAAGAGCGCGCCGCCGACCACCCCGATCGCCATCGTGATCACCGCCCACTCGGTCGGCGTCAGGGGACGCCCGATCACCGCAGCGTTAGGGTCGGGATGGACGATCGCGAACAGCAATCCCGACACGAGGATGCCGAACACCGCGTTCGTCGCCGACGCGACCTCCAGCTGTTGCACGACGGGGCTGCGGCGGCCGAGCTGCCGCGCGACGACGGCGACCCCCGCCGTCGCCGATGCCGTTGCGACAGCGCCGAGTCCGATGCCGGCGATGAGCGCGTTGCGCAGCGCGATGTCGAAGGTCGCATAGATCCCGACCGTCATCAGCGCCGTGGTGAACACGAAGGTCAGCGCACTCTCGACGATCGCGACGCGATAGAGCACCGCCGCGGTGCGCACCATTCGCGGAAGCACGAGCTGCGCGCCGATCAGCGCCCCCATCCAGCCGAGTCCGAGGCTGGTGATCGGCGCGAAGCTCTCGACCGCGTCGGGCGAGAGGATTCCCGACACCTGCGGCCCGAGCAGGATTCCGAGCAGCAGATACTCGGCGCCGGAGACGATGAAGAATCGCTTCGCCAGCCACTCGAACGCGACGCGCGCCGCGAGATAGCTCGCGGCGACCACGAGTACGAGGATGAGTCCCTCGGACATGTCGCGCCTCCCGGTGAGTGAACCGGCGCAGCGGCGCGCCGTCCGGAAGGTTAGCCCGTGGCGCGCTCCGTCAAAACCCTTGCGCGTCCGGGAATCCGGTGCTGGCTAATCCGCGGCGACCGTCCCGAAATCGTAGCCCGGCACCGAGATGCGCGGAATCGGCGCGCCGATCGTGTTCTCGATCGAGCGCACCATCGCGATCTCGTCCGGCGACATGAAGGTGAACGCGTCGCCGGTCGATGCCGCGCGCCCCGTCCGCCCGATGCGATGGATGTAATCCTCAGGCTGCTGCGGGACGTCGTAGTTGACGACGTGCGTGATGCCGGAGATGTCGAGCCCGCGCTGCGCGATGTCGGTCGCGACGAGCACGTTCACCTCGCCGTTGCGGAACTGCTCGAGCGCTTTCATGCGCTGCGCCTGCGACTTGTCGGCGTGCATCGCGGTCGCCTTCACTCCCGCCTTCTCGAGGGCGTGGACGACCTTGTCGGCGCCG
>JAICUE010000220.1 GCA_025936015.1 Gemmatimonadaceae bacterium | reverse complement strand
GTTCTTCGTCATCAGCGCGTACGCGCCGGGATACTCGACCTCGCCGGCGATCGTCACCGTCCGCTCGAGCTCCCAGTCGGGCTGGCGCATGATCAGGACGTTGTCGTATGGCTTGAGCATCACCTCTGGCGCGCCGGCTGACGGTGCGGGAAGGCCCGGCGGCCCGAGATACTCGTGCAGCCCCGAGACGCCGCGTTCGACGAGGTAGCTCGAGTCCATCGGCGCGCGAAAGGTTATGGCGGTGACGCCGCCCGCTCGGCTCTCCGGCAGTCGGGCGATCTCGGCTTCCTTCAGGTATGCGCTCTCCTTTAGGCCGCCGGCCATCAGGACGAGGTCGCGCATGGTCATGCCGTCGCGGTAGGGGAAGCGGCCACCGTCGCGCACCGCGCCGCCGATCGAGACATAACGCTGCGGACGAAAATCGCTCAGCGAGAAGACGGTGATCTCGTCGTCCTCGTGCAGCGGGATGTCTTCCACCGGCGTGCCCGTCGAGTCACGCAGCACGGCGCGGAGCTGGATTCGCGTCGAGTCGGGGAGAAGGCGCGTGATCAGCACCTGACCGAGGTAGCTGTCGGGGCGCGGGCCACCCGCCTTGCGGATCGCCTCGCCTAACGTCATCCCCGCGTCCATTCCCTGCGGGCCGGGGGTGTAGACGTTGCCGTTGACGGTGATGCGATTGTGCACGCGCTCGTCCACGCTGAACACGCGGACGACGTCGCCCGCTTCGAGTGGGATCGGCGGGCCGTAGCCAGTCGCCAGCGCGTCGGACGACACCTCGATCACGATGCGATCGCGGCCGGCGTCGCTGCGCTGCGCCGCCGGAACGATCCGCTCGATCTGCACCCGGCGCCGCGCGGCGCGCGGAGTGAAGCCGCCGGCATCACGGAGCAGGTCGGCGAGTGTCTCGCCCTGCTTTGCCTCATAGGTCGCCGGACGAATCACCTCGCCGACGACGCGCACTCGCGCCTGGTATGGCGGGACGAAGACGATGTCACCGTTCTCGAGGCGGACATCCTTCGAAGCGTCACCATGGAGGAGATAATCGTAGACGTCGAGCGTGCTCACGACGGCGCCGGCGCGACGAACCTCGACGCCGCGCAGGCTGCCGCTCAGCGTCGGGCCACCCGCCGCATAGAGCGCAGTGAGCGCGGTGCCCGCGCTCGACACGCGAAAGCTCCCCGGTGTCACGACGTCGCCGACGACGAAGACCTGGTTGCTGCGAAGGCGTGAGACGCTCACCGAGAAGCGCGTCGTCGCACCGGCGCCGCGTCGCACTCCCGAATACACCCGTCCGAGCCGCGAATAGAGGACGTCCTCCAGCTGGCCTAACGTCAGGTTGGCGACGTAGAGCTGGCCGACTTGGGGAATGACGACGAATCCCTCGCGAGTGACGTCGAGGGTGTGCGCGAGCTCGACGTCCCCGGTGAGGATCAGCACGAGCTGGTCGCCGGGGCCGAGGCGGTAGCTGGCGTCGACCGGCCCCGCACCGTTAGGGTCGAACTGCGAGGTGCCGCCCTGGAACACGTTGAGCCCGAACACGGTGTAGCCGCTGTCGCGCGGCGGCGCGACCAGCTGCGTGATGTCGCTGGTGCCCGGGCGAGCTCGCAGGGCGTTGGTGTCGATCGGGGCCGAGAGCGGCGCGGCGCGCGCGATGGATGGCGCGAGGGCAATGTCGCTCGAGTCGGTGATGCCTAACGCCCGGGCGGCGAGCAGCACACTGTCGCTCGGCGCGGCGACCACATCGCCGCGCGCGTCGGCGAGGTACGGGTCGAGCATGTCCTCGGGGTACCCTTCCGCCCGCAGGCGCGCCCGCACCTGATCCGGCGTGAGCCCGCTGCCGGTCAGCCGCTGGCGCAGCTGGGCGACGAGGTCAGGCCGCGTGCGGAGCAGCTCCTGCGCCTCGGCGGGGGTGGGTCGCTGCGCGAAAACGGGTCGCGCTCCGGCGCACAACAGTGCAGCCGCGAGCAGCGACCCGTGGAGAAAGCGGATCATGTCGAACGATTGTGTTGACGTCTCACGGCGGGGGGACCAGCGAGAAGTGGTCGCGCAGGGACTCGAACCCCGGACCTCTGCTGTGTGAAAGCAGCGCTCTAACCAGCTGAGCTACGCGACCGCGTGCCGGCCGAGCCGGCGAGCCAACGGTGGCGATACGTCCGAGCCACCGTAAGACGTACGAACATAACCGCCAGTAACAGTTGACGGTAGCCCAGCGGTCTCAACCAAAATCGCCGGGACCATCGCCGCAACACAGTCGGAAATTGCTCGTCCCTCGTTGGCGTGTCGAAGCTGGTATCGCGCTCAGGTCCCTCCGTACCATTCATACCCCTGATCGCTCCAGTACCCGCCGTTGCGTTCGCGCATGAAGGCGATCTTCGTCAGGTACTTCACGTTCTTGTAGCCGAGCTTCACGGGGGAGTGGAGGCGGGCAGGTGCGCCGTAGGCGGGCGAGAGGAAGCGACCATCCTTCGCGTAGACGATCATGGTCTGCGGATGGGTGGCGCTCTCGAGATCCCAGCTCTCGTGATAGTCGTCGTCGAAGCTGGCGAAGTCGACGTAGCGCGCATCGGGGCTCGCGCCGGCGGCGGCGGCGATCGCGGCCATCGGGACCCCCCAGAAGGTGGCGACCGCGGTCCATCCTTCGACGCAGAAGTGATCGACGCGCTGGCGCTGCTGGCGCATGCGGAGCAGGTCGTCGAGCGTCAGGCGGAGAGGACGCGCGACCTCGCCGCCGACCGCGAGCGACCAGGGGCCACGCGCTGCCGCATCCCACATCGGGACGGTGTGCGAGACGAAATACATCGGGAACGCACCGCGCGCGTCGCGCCAGCGGTCGCGCGGCGCATCCATGCTGGTGTGGCGCAGCAGCCAGCGTTCGATGCCCTCGTTCTTCCGCTCGGCGTACTCCAACACACGCTTGCTCCCCTTCGGCCCATGACTGTCGCAGGCGGCGAGAAGCGCGGAGGTGACGGCGAGCGCGCCGGCGGAGAGAAAGTCGCGGCGACGGATGTCGAAGACGCTTCGCGCGAGGAGCGTGGGATCGGCACCTTCGGTCACGCGTGAACGGAGCGACTCGACGGCGCGTTCGACGATGCGACCGAAGCGCGGATCCTGTCGAGGGTCCCTCACCGCCGGCCTCCGGCCCACCGCGGGAGCAGGTGATAGAAGGGGCGCGCGTTCCGCGCCTCCGGAGAGAGTGCTTCCGAGTAGCCGCCGGTGGTCATCGATCGCAGTGAATAGGGGTCGACGGCGAAGATCATGAACACATGGACGACCGAGAGCACGACGAGCACCGCCATCGCGACGAAGTGCCACCACCGTGCCCACACGTAGCCGCCGAACAGCCAGGTGAGCGCGCCTAACGATACGGGCTTCCAGATCGCGAGCCCGGTGAGGACCGCGAGGATGCCGGCGAGCGGCATGAGGAAATACGTCGCCCGCTGGAGCGCGTTGTGCTTCCCCTGCCGCGGGTGATCGCGGCGAACGAAGAGATAGTAGCGCGTCATCTCCCACGCATCGCGGAGCTGGCCGCGGCGCGGGACGAGGTCGCGCCACTCGCCGTGGAGATATACGAAGCCGAGGTACACGAGCCCGTTCACGACGAGGAGCCACATCGCGGCGAAGTGCCAGTTGCGCGCACCGGCAAGCCAGCCGCCGAACATCATCCAGTGCGGGACGTGGACGCCGGCCGCGGGCCAGCAGCAGAAGGTCTCGCCCTTGCGCGCGAATTTCGGATAGGCGACGAAGATGCGCAGGCCGCTGCCCACCATGACCGTGAGCGCAACGACGTTCACCCAGTGCGTGACGCGAACGATCCAGTGATGGCGCGGACGGAGCGCGACTGGTCCGCCGAGTGCGTCGCCAGGCGCCGTTCCATCGGATCGGGGCGCGTTCTCGTCGTTGGCCATAGTCACCTCGCTCAGTGGGCCCTGCGGGGTTCGAACCCGCGACCGTCAGATTATGAGTCCGCTGCTCTGACCAGCTGAGCTAAGGGCCCGAGGGCGGCGCGAGCGCCGCGGAGTCAGGATAAGCGCGGACGAGCGGGATGGCAAACCTGTACGGGCGTACGTTCAGTTCGCCGAGGTCACCGGGCGAATGCGTGGGTGATGGAGAGGCCCGGAGCAATCGCGACGCGCGCGCGGGCGACGAAACCGTTGCGCGTACGTCCGGCGGCGTGGTCGGCGTTGGCGGTCCAGTCGTAGCCGACGTCGGCGGTGAGGGCGACCCGGCCGGCGGTGCTCCATTGGGCCGCAACGCGACGGACGCGTTCGACGGTGCCGGCGAAGATGGCGGGCGTCGCCGCGTACTCGACGGGGCGCGGGAAGGGGAGCCGGTAGTCGCCTTCGCCCTGACGGCGGGCGGCGGCGTAGACGCGGAGCGGTCCGCCTAACGGCGGTGCGAGCTCGACGCCGGCGCGGAGCTCGTCGTAGTCGGACTGTCCGCGGCCGAGTCCGAGCCCGAGGTAGCTGTACTGCTCCCAGGAGTTCGGGGCGCGATAGGTGAGGTTGGTGACCCGGGTGTACGACGCGAAGGCGCGCGCCGCGGTGCCGGTCGGCACCGCTTCGGCGACGAGGGTGAGCCCGTTGCTCGACGGCTCCTCGCAGTTCGTGCCGCAGCGGTCGACCTGGAAATCGTCGAGGAGAAATTGCGCGGCGTACATTCCCCGGCCTCGGGTCCGGAGCGCGAGGTCGAGACCGTAGCTCACGTTCATCGACTGGTGATCGGTGTACTGCGCGAGGTTCAGCAGCGAGGCCGGGTTGGCGAGCGACGGCTCGAATCCGCGCGCGACGCCGCCGTAGACGATCGCCTCGGTGGCAGCGACGTCGAGCCCGCGCCAGCGGCCGGCGAGCCGATGCGCGGTGAAGTAGCGTTGCGCGACGCTGTCGGTGCCTGACGTGCGGTCGTCGAGGCGGGCGACGATGCTCGTCAGGTTCAGCGCGTCGACGCCGAGCCGGAGATACACGTGATCGTAGCTGTCGGCGTAGCTGCCGACCTGGAGCCCGTCGAGCGGCGCCGGGCCCCAGCTGCGTGACACGCGGCCGCTGGCGAGCGCGACGTAGCGCCAACGGGCGCCGAGATAGGCGTCTTCCATCCGCGCGGCAATCGAGCGGTCCTTCTTTCCCTCGAACTCCGGATCGGCGCGAAGGGCGCGGTCGATGCGGAGCCGTGACACCGCCGCGAAGTTCCCCGCGCCTAACGCGAAGCGGATGTCGGCGCCGGGGTAGCCGCCGCCCGGCTTTTGCCCGAGCATCAGTTCGCGGTGCCCGGTGGTCTGCGCGGTGAAGAAGGGGTCGAGCTCGGCCGACGCG
>JAICUE010000207.1 GCA_025936015.1 Gemmatimonadaceae bacterium | reverse complement strand
GCCGAAGCCGATCGTCATCGATCGGTATTCGTTCAAGCGCGACGTCGTCGGCTATCTCGGCGGGAAGCGCGAGCGCATCTACCTGTTCGACGTCGCGACGAAGAAGAGTGAGCTGCTCTCGTCGGGTCCGGCGTTCGATGAGTCGGACATCGTCTGGTCGCCTGACGGCAAGCGGATCGCGTTCGTCAGCAAGCGCGGCGAGACGGACCCGGATCGCAACCACAACACCGACATCTGGGTCGCAGACGCGAAAGGCGGCGCCACGCCGCGCAAGGTGACGACATGGGAAGGGGAGGACGCGAATCCCGTCTGGAGCCCGGACAGCAAGTCCATCGCCTATCTCCGCGGCGGTGAGGCGAAGTACTACGCGTACAGCATGGACCGCCTCGCGATCGTGAAGGTGGACGACTGCCCGGCGAAGGGATGCGAGTCGCGCATCCTCACCACCGCGCTCGACCGCGAAGTCGAGAGTCCGCGGTGGAGCACCGACGGCTCGATGATCTATTTCGTCGTCGAGGACGATCGGACGCAGTGGGTCGGACGCGTCAGGCCTGACGGTGGCACGGTCGAACGGGTGAACACGGGCACGCGCGTCGTCTCGAATCTCGACGGCCCGGCTGCCGACGGCAGCATGGTCGCACTCGTCTCGACCGATACGACTCCGGCCGAGGTGTACGTCGTGGAGGGCGGCAACATCCGCCAGGTGAGCCACCAGAACGAGCAGTGGCTCTCCGAAGTGCAGCTCGTGCCGGTCGAGGACTTTGCCAGCCGGAGCAAGGACGGCACCGATGTCCACAGCCTCCTCGCCCGGCCGTTAGGCTGGAAGAGCGGGAGGGTCCCGCTGCTGCTCCGCATTCATGGCGGCCCGAGCTCGCAGGATGATCACAGCTTCATGTTCGAGCGGCAGCTGTTCGCGGCGAACGGCTATGCGGTGCTCGCGGTGAACTATCGCGGTGGCAACGGCCGCGGCGAAGCGTACCGCACCGCCATCTACGCCGACTGGGGCGACAAGGAAGTCATCGACCTCCTCGGCGCCGTCGATGCGACGGTCAGCCGCGGCATCGCTGACGCGAACAAGCTCGGCATCGGCGGCTGGAGCTACGGCGGAATCCTCACCGACTACACCATCGCGACCGATACGCGATTCAAGGGTGCGATCTCCGGGGCGGGGAGCGCGCTGCAGCTCGCGATGTACGGCGTCGATCAGTACACCGTCCAGTACGAGACCGAGCTCGGCCTGCCGTGGAAGAATCTCGAGCCGTGGCTCAAGGTATCCTATCCCTTCCTCCACGCCGACCGGATCAAGACGCCGACGCTCTTCCTCGTCGGGCAGCGCGACTTCAACGTGCCGTCGGTCGGCAGTGAGCAGATGTACCAGGCGCTGCGCAGCATCGGGATCCCGACGGAGCTGATCATCTACCCGAACCAGTTTCACGGCATCAGCGTCCCGAGCTACAAGGTCGACCGCCTGCAGCGTTATCTCGCGTGGTACGCGAAGTACGTGAAGGGCGACGGCGCGGTCGCGAGCAGCGCGGCGCCGGCGACCGGGTCGCGTTAGGCAGTGGCACTCCCCGCTCGGCGGCTCGGCAGCGCCGGCCCGGAGATCACCCGCGTCGGCTTCGGCTCCTGGGCGATCGGTGGCGCGGGCTGGGCATCGTCGTGGGGCGTGCAGGACGACGACCAGGCGGTCGCCGCGATGCGTCACGCCGTCGAGCGCGGCATCAACTGGATCGACACCGCCGCGATCTATGGCGTCGGGCATTCCGAGGAGCTCGTCGGGCGGCTGCTGCGCGAGCTGCCTGACGGTGAGCGCCCCCTCGTCTTCACCAAGTGCGGCCTGATGTGGGACCCGGCCGACCCGATGAAGCCGGCCTGGCGCGACCTCGAATCCTCGTCCCTCCGTGCGCAGTGCGAGGCGTCGCTGCGACGGTTAGGCGTCGAGACGATCGACGTGTTCCAGTTTCACCGCCCCGATACCGACACCGGTACGCCGGTCGAGGAGTCGTGGGGAGAGCTCGGCCGGCTCATCGATGAAGGAAAGGTGCGATGGGGCGGGCTGTCGAACTTCGACATCGACCTGCTCGATCGCTGCGAGAACGTCCGCCACATCGATTGCATCCAGCCGGCGTTCTCCCTCATCCGCCGCCAGGCAGCCGCCGCGTGGATTCCATGGAGCGCCGCCCACGGCACCGGCGTCATCGTCTACAGCCCGATGGGCGCCGGGTTGTTCACCGACCGCTTCTCCCTCGAGCGAGCGCGCTCGTTTCCGGCCGACGACTGGCGCTCGCGCAACGCCGAATTCCTCCCGCCTAACGTCGAGCGCAACATCGCGCTGCGCGACGCGCTGAAGCCGATCGCCATGAAGCAGCGGGCGACGGTTGCCGAGGTGGCCGTCGCCTGGACCCTGCACTGGCCGGGGATCACGGCCGCGATCGTCGGCGCGCGGAGCCCTGACCAGGTCGATGGCTGGATCGGCGCGGCTTCGCTGGACCTCGATGCCGCCGATCTCGAAACGATCAGTGCGAGCATCGAGCGGACGGGCGCGGGGCTGGGTCCAACGCGGGCGTAACCCGCACGGCACGCAGAGAACGGCGATACGGCGGAGCCGGCAGCGAGAATAATTGACAGGAGGCACGGAGCACGCGGAGGGTCGTGGCAACAGCGCGCGACGAACCGAGCGATCCAAACCCCGTTGTAAATCAAACCCTCCGGGTCCTCCGTGCCTCCTGTCGGCAACCCCGCAGTTCCGTTGCGCCGCTGAACCCCCCCTGACCCGGCGACAGAGAGCCGCTCCACTGTCATGCTCGTGACAGGTTGCGACGATAGCTTTCGGCTTCATTCCGCCGGGGTACCGGGCTGCCGATCCGACTGTCGCACCTCGCACGAACCTTCGCCGTCACCCTCGGTGCGCTCACCGCGGCGATGCCCCTCGCCGCCCAGCGCCTAACGGCGGACAGTGCCGGCGCGGCGCCAGCCACGGCCGCGCATCGTTTCGCGACGCGCGGCGCCGCGGTCGCCCTCGCGACGATCCTCACCATGCCCTTCGATACGCGGCTCGCGGAAGGGATGCGCGATGGCGCGCCCCAACGGAGCCGGGCACTGCGCGGTACGGCAAAGGCATTCGATGCGGCCGGCGACCCTGGCGCGCTGATCGCGTCACTGCTGCTCTACGGTGCGGGGCGGGCGACCAGTTCGCCGCGCCTGACCCGCATCGGCCTCCACGCCGGCGAGGCGGTCGTCATCGCCGGCGCGACCACCTCGCTGCTCAAGTTTGCCGGCGGCCGGCAGCGGCCGTATGTCGTCTCCGGCGACGCCGACGACTTCACGCCCTTTCGCGTCGCCGCCGGACATACCTCGTTCCCGTCGGGACACACGACCGTTGCCTTTGCGTTCGCGTCCGCGGTGACTTCGGAGCTTGCCGCACAGAGCACGCGCGCGGCGTGGATCGGTGGAACGTTGCTGTACACCAGCGCCGGGCTTGTCGGGCTCGCACGGATGTACGACGACAAGCACTGGGCGAGCGATGTCGTCCTCGGCGCCGGCATCGGCACCGTCGCCGGGATCGAGACCGTCGCGTTCTCACGGCTCCATGGGGGCAATCGCGTCGAACGGATGCTCGGGCACCTGACGGTGGCCCCCGGCGCGAATGGACTGACGCTCAGCGTCAGGCAGGGCATGGAATGAGCGAAGCCGACGCGCCGACCCCTCGCCCGCGACAGAAGCTCTTCCGCTTCTTCGCCGCGCGCCTCGATCGCAAATCCTATCTCGGGCTGCACCTGACCATCGGCCTCGCGGTGTTCGCGTTAGGCGTCTGGCTCTTCGGCGGGTTGCTCGAGGAGGTGCTCGACAACGCGACGCTCGTGCACTGGGATCTGGCCGCGTCGAGCTGGATTCACTCGACGAATACGCCCGCTGGCGTTCGTCTTTTCGTTGCGATCACCGACATCGGGTCGCCGGTCGCGATGGGGGTGATCGCGACGATCGGAGTCATCGTGACCTTCGTCCGCGGCCATCGGCTCCTCGCCTATGCGTGGGCCGCCGCCGCTGGTGGGGGGGCAATCGTCGATGGCATCCTCAAGTACGCCATTCACCGCACGCGCCCCGAGTATGCAGCCGCGTTTCTTCACGGCACGTCGTACAGCTTTCCGAGTGGGCACGCGATGGGCTCGATCATCGGCTACGGTTTTCTTGCGTACGCGATCGTGCTCACCGGCAAGCGCGCGGGCTGGCACCGGAACATGGTGTTCAGTGCGGCGGCGCTTCTCACCTTCCTGATCGGAATGAGCCGGGTGTACATCGGCGTCCACTACCCGAGCGACGTCGTCGGCGGCTGGGCAGCGGGTCTCGCCTGGCTCGCGGTCTGTATCACCGGATATCAGGTCGTATCCGGACGTTCCGCCATGCGGCATCCTCCCACTCCCTCCCCGGACACCCCGTGATCACGCATGATTCGATCGCCCCGCGCAGTGCGCTCTGGCTCGCCGTCGTAGCGTCAGGCACGATTGGTCTTCTCGCGGCAGTCTCCTGCTCGCCCCTTCCGGCACAGCAGACGCCCGTGCCGTCGTCGGTGTCGAGCTACCACGTCGCCACGAAGGTCAGGCTCGGCCGCGAGGGCGGCTGGGACTACCTGATCGTCGACACCGTCGGCCACCGCGTCTTCATGTCGCGCGGTACCCACACGCTCGTCGTCAGCACGGTGAACGACTCCGTCGTCGGCGACATCACGGACACGCCGGGAGTGCACGGGATCGCCTTCGCCTACGACCTCGGCCGCGGCTACACCAGCAATGGGCGCGACTCGAGCGTCAGCGTCTTCGACCTGAAGACCCTCGCGCCTGTCGCGCGCGTCCATGTCACGGGTGCGAACCCCGATGCGATCGTCTACGACGACTTCTCGCACCGGATCTTCACCTTCAACGGCCGCAGCGGCGATGCCACCGCGATCGACGCCGCGACGAACACCGTCGCCGGCACGATCGCGTTAGGCGGCAAGCCGGAGTTCGCCGTCGTCGACGGCACGGGCACGCTCTGGGTGAACATCGAGGACAGGAGCGAGATCGCGCAGCTCGACACGAAGACGCTCGCGGTCAAGGCGCGCTGGCCTCTCGCGCCCTGCGAGGAGCCGAGCGGCCTGGCAATGGATCGTGCGTCGCGGCGGCTGTTCACCGTCTGCTCCAACAAGATGATGGCGATCGTCGACGCTGATAACGGCAAGGTGGTGACGACGGTCCCGACCGGCGATGGCACCGATGCGGCTGGCTTCGACCCGGCGACGCAGCTGGCCTTCGCCTCGAATGGGGAAGGGACGCTCACCGTCGTCCACGAAGACTCGCCGAGCGGGGCGCACGTGGTGCAGAACGTCACCACCCAGCGCGGCGCCCGCACGATGGCGCTCGACCCGCAGACGCATACGATCTACGAGGTCACCGCCGATTTCGGCGCGCCGCCGGAACCGACGGCCGACCGTCCGCATCCGCGGCCCCCG
>JAICUE010000139.1 GCA_025936015.1 Gemmatimonadaceae bacterium | reverse complement strand
CTGACGAACGCTTCACACTGCACTCCTTGGGAAAGGGGATGGTCCTGGCCGATGAAGTTGTCCCAGACGTTGTTACTTCGCTCGACGATCCGTCGCTTCTATCGCGACGATTCGCGTATTGCCCACGCGGTACTGAATGGGTCGGCGCGGCGACCCTTGGCCGATAGGGTCGATCTCTACGTCGGTAACGGCTCCGGTGTGCCACAGGACCTGTGTCTGCAACGTCGACCGGGGCACATCGATCGGTCGAACGCTAATGTCCTTGATGAGCCCGCGTAGAAGCAGCTTGCGGTCGCGATCTGTCGTCGAGGCGGCGCGCCAGAGTCGTGGGAGGTCGGTTGCGAGTTGAAGAACACGCTGTCGGTCCATGTCCGATAGTTCCAGGCGCCGTTTGTCTTTGAAAGCTGCGTACTCTCGATCGAGTGTCTCGACCTCGATGAGCTTCTCATTCCAGCGCCGCTCCAAGGTCCTCGCCACTACGCGATTCTCTGGCTCGCACGCATCGAATTGTCGCTCGGCTCGCTTGGCGTCATAGCGCGCGCGTTCGAGGCGAAGCTGCCATTGCCGATCGACGGACGCATCTTGTTCTTCGACCAGTTCAACGACGCGCATCGCATCGAGCAACTGCTCGCGTGTGAGCACTGCTAGCAGGATCGAAACGATCGGCTCCTCGAGGTTGCGCGCGCCGATCGCCACGCATGGTTTTTCCGTGAGGCACTCCGTCATCAGCCGGTCACACCAGTACACCGCACGGCGACCATTCGTGCCGCCATACCGGACTTTGATCCGCCCCCCACAGCGACCGCACAGCAGCAAGCCTTGCAGCAGTGCGTGGCCTTCACGTGCAGCACCTCGAGCGGCGTTGTCCCTCCGACGCGCTCCGTTCTCTGCCATGCGTTTCTGGTTTGCCAAGAATTCCTCCCACGAGATGTATGCCGGATGAGCATCGCGGATTGTCACCGGCCAGCTCTCCATCGGCAACTCCTTCACGCGGCGCCGACGACGGCCACCATCCAAAATCGTCTCGCCCCGCATGCGCCCGAACACGTATGCACCGGTGTAGATCGGATTCGTGAGAACGGCGTGCGCCCGACTGTGGTTGAGTCGACCCCATTCGAGGCGCGTTCCATAGCGCGCAGGAAATCGGATCTGATTACGAACGAAGTGGCCAACGACATCATCGAGCGTTCCGCCTACGCGATAGCGCTCGAACACTAAACGAATCGCGCGCTGGACCTCTTCATCTGGATCGAACACGAGCCTTGCCGACTCGTCATCCTCGTGGACATATCCGGCAGCCGGACGAAACCGATACGCGCCCTTCCTCGCCAGGTGCCAGCGCCCACCTTCCATGCGTTGACGGAGCCAGACGAGCTCGAAGTCGGCCATCGTCCCCTTCATGCCGAGCACCAGGCGATCATTCGCGTCGCGCGGATCGTACACGTTCTGCTCGTCGACGAGCAGCGTCTTCGTGAGTGCCGCGATCTCGAGGAGGCGATGCCAATCTGCAGACGATCGCGCCAGTCGCGATGCATCGAGGCTGAACACGGCGCCGACCCGCCCCATCGTCATCTCGGAAGCGAGCCGCTGGAAGCCCTCACGCCCTTCGACGTATCGACCAGACTGCCCGAGGTCGTCGGTGACGACGTCGATCAGGTTGCTCGACCAGCCCAGCTCGGACGCTCTGTCGGCGAGCCCGATCTGCCGCTCGGTGCTGGACCTGTGATGGATCACCTGCGCCGGCGTCGATTGCCGAGCGTAGATGAACGCGCGGCGCTCGAGATGCTCGGCGAGGATCTTTTCGAGTCCGGTCATCACTGCCTCCTTCGAGAAGCGCGTGGCGAACGGCCTCCGCCGTCCATCGCAGCAAGGCGTCGCGTTGTTCTGGACCCACGATCAGAGCGACGATGCGCTCGACCTCGATCGCTGGCTCGTCGAGGATCTCGGGCGGTCGTTGTGTTGCTCGTGGTTTCAGCTGCGGCCGATTCTGATCCTCCGACCCTGCTGCGCAAGTTTTCGAGCAGGGCGGTCAGTTCGACTAGGCGCCGCGCGTCGAACAGGACGGGCCGACCTTTGACGCGTGGGCACGGCACCGAAGGTCGCCGATCGGTCCACTCGATCGGAATCACCCGGCGATGACTTCCTGGAACGTCAACAATGAATGCTGGGCCTCCTCGCACGTGGGTCTTGCGCCACACGGGAAGCGTGAGCCCGACCAGCGGGTCCACGGGGTACGTGATTCTCACACCCTCGGTGATCTTGGACGGTGCATTCTGAACTCTACGTGCTCAACAACTGGCGCCACCACAACGAAGACCGAGGACCATTGTCGGCGACGTGGCTCGTTGGTAAGGTGGGCGCGTGGCGCTTGTCCCGACTTGCGTCGGGAGGTTTCCACGCGCCCCCCTCCGAACCGGGCGTGCACCTTTCGTTATGCACCCGGCTCTCCGCGATGAATCGCGTAGTGAGGTGATCGTTCCCATGCCAGCCTGTAAGGTTCGACGGTGATGTGCGACATCTCGAACAACGTCACTGAGGTGTCGCACCACTTTGTCGACCTCGCACCTGGCTGCAGTCGTCGGCCGTATCGAGCTTTGAGCCACTGTACATTAGGGCTCCGGTGCTTCTTCATTAGCCATCGATAGATGGTCCACCACACATAGTAGTCCAGCTCGTGCAATACGCTGGAAGCACCCCATGCGTGACGGTAGAAGTTCCCCCAACCCCGAAGCACGGGGTTGAGCTCGCGTAGGTGATCGCCGAGATTCCGTTCGATGCTGCGTCGACGAAATTGCTCCTTGATCCTCCTACGAAACCGCTGGCTATGTTCTCGCGGAATCACCGTGGTGCTGACCAACCGCCCGTGGGACGGATGGCGGCGCACCCGGACATGGTGCCCCAGGAAAAGCATCGGCGCCGTCACGGGTGTGACGAGCGTCTTCTTCTCCGAGAGCTCCAGTCCTAGCTGTTCCTTGAGATACGCCGCCAGCGCAGCCTTTTCCCGCAGCGCAATTTCCTTCGCTCGCTCTTCTTGGTTGGGGCCAATGGAAGCTGCGATAAGAAGGATGAAGTCATCGGCATACCGAACAGGGTAGATGACCGGCTCACCTCGTCTCCGGTCAACCGAACGGGCGTGCTCCGCCCGCTTCTCTGTCGTCGCTGCATTACGGCGGCGCGTCGGAATGCGGCGAGGCCACACATGACGCTCGTACCGTTCCTCGATCGCACTGAGTGCGACGTTGGCCAGCAGCGGAGACAGGATTCCACCTTGGGGTGTTCCGGTGGCAGACCGAGAAAACTGCTCCTCGGACAGCACGCCGGACTTCAGGAAGGCGACGAGCAACCTGTTCACCTTCAGGTCGGCGACCCGCCGGCGAACTCGATCCATCAGGGCATGATGGTCGATGTTGTCGAAGCACCCTTTGATGTCCCCTTCGATGGCCCATTGGTATGGGAGCGATCGTTCTGCTTTCCCCCGTTCCTGCCTGGGCCGCAAGAGCATACGCAATCGCTCGAGCGCCCCATGGACGGACTTCCCTGGGCGAAAGCCGTACGAGACGGGAAAGAAGTCCGCCTCGAAGATCGGCTCCAAGATGTTCTTCATGGCTGCCTGAACGACCCTGTCTTTCACGGTGGGGATTCCCAGGGGGCGAAACTTCCCCGGTTGCCCTGGCTTCGGGATCCACACTCGTCGCACCGGCACAGGCCGGTACCCGCCGGATCGCAGATCCGAGCGGAGCTGAGCGACGAATGCCTCAACCCCGGTCTCCAGGACACGTCTCACCGTGATCCCGTCTACGCCCGACGTGCGTCCGCCGCGATTGCTCGCGACGCGCGCAAACGCCAGCCGCAAATTCCGGGGGTCGGTAATCAACCCCCAGAGCTTGCGGAACACGTAGTCGAGATGATCTCTACTGCGCGTGTGCAGCTTCCTTTGCTCGATCTGGAGCCAGGCCTGTTCGGTCTGGTTCGCCACATACGTAGCTTTCCCCAGCGGCTTGGATGCTGCCCTCATCGCTGCTTCCCTTCGCCATGTACGCGGTTTTCCCGCGCTCGGACTACTACGGAAGCTCCGCCCCTCGCCCGAGACATCGCCAGACCTGGTGGCTTGCCGTGCTTCGCGTGCTCGGCGCTCGGGTCGAGGTTCTCATGTTCAGAGGAGTAACCCTTGGTACCGTAGGTGGTCAGCTCTACCCCTGGCAGGACGGACCGCACGTCGATTCGGGGCTTGACGGCGGCGCACCCAATGGCGGTGCACCCAGTCGCTACGGATATGCGACCAGGCTCTGCCTGCGTACAAATTTGTCGTTCCATACAGAGGTTTCCGTCGCTGACTTCAATGCCCACGGGTCTCCGTGGACGGTTTCACCCTGGTACCTGTGGTAGCCCGCCTCAGATTTGCACCCTTGCGGACAGTTCAGACCGCTCGGCTCTTGCAGGCCGCCGTTCCAGTCTCGGCGACGTTCGCGGTCCCCTTCTCCAGCCGGCCCGACCCGGCCGAGGATGATGACGTTTCATTTCATCGGTTCCTCCTCTGCTTCATGACGCACATCCGTTCTCCACCGGGATCCTGTTTCCCGACTGGAGCGAGCGGCAGGACGAGCCGTGGATGTGGCCATTTCGCGAAACGTACGATCCGCTCATCGTGTACCGGCCGCAGAGCTGGCTGCTGCGGGAGGGCTGGAAGAAAGCTGGCCCGGTCTCGTACAGCGACATCCCGGGAACGCCGAGCCCCCGTCGCGCTCGGGCGCGAGGATGACCGCGGCGCGGGGCCGCCGCACTGGGTTGCGTAGATGATGCCGGTGCTTGCCATCACGATGACCGCGAGGCCATCGGATTGGTCCGTACGCAGCCTCCGCGCGTCGTACAACGGTTCCGCGAATCGCGAGCAGTCGCGGCGACCGTCAGCCGGCGGCGAGCCAGCGGAGCGGCAGCGCGGCGGGGCGGCGCCAGCCGCGGCGGAGGTGGAATCGCCAGAGGCGCTCGGCGCCGTCGAGCGCGCGGACATCAGGGCCGTCCCAGACGATCTCGGTGGTGCCTTGTAGATGGAGCACGTCGCCGCTGAGAAAGTCGATGAAGAGGAGCGCGGCGCGCGGTGACGCGAGGAGGTTGCCGAGCGTGTTGAAGTAGCGGTTGCCGGGATAGTCGGGGATGGTGAGCGTGTCGCCGTTGATCCGGATGAAGCCGCGTGGGCCGCCGCGGTGGGAGATGTCGACACCGCCGGTGGGCTGATCGGCGCGCGCGGCGCTGGCGACGAAGAAGGTATCGGCGGCGGTGATCGCCGCGGCGGCTGCCGCATCGAGGTGATCGAACAGCTCGGTGCGCGATTCGGTCGCGGCGCCGGCAGCCACGGCTCGGCGGTGGATGTACTTCTGGCAGTTGCCGAAGCTCTGGTGGACGGCGATGGTGAGGCCACTCGCGTCGACCGCGGCGATGGTGCCGTTCGCGCGGTTGCGGCGCCGCGTGGCGAGCTCGATGCCGAGCATGCCGAACGGGGCGCCCGGGGCGAATGCGCGACTCGCCGGATCTGCGGTGGCGAGGTCCACTGCGATGTGGAGGGTGCGCTCGTCGGGCGTGGTGACGAATCCCGGTGCTCCGGTCCAGATCGTGGCGACCGGCCACCGGGTATCGATCGCGGTTCCGGACGAGGCGGCGCCATACCCGCGCGCGTCCACAGCGGCCACGCCACGCAAGTCGGCGTGACCTCCCGGAGGATCGAAGGCGGCCCTCGCGGCTGAGGGGGCGTGATACGCCAGCAGATCGATGGTGGCTGCCACGGGCGAGGCGGCGTGATGCGCCGGCGAGTCGGCGGTCGCTGCGCCCGGCGACCCGGCGCGACTCGCCGACGAATCGACCGACGCGGCGGAAGACGAGGCGGCGTGGCTCCCCGCCGATTCATCGCCGGACGTGCCCGCCGAGTCGATGGTGGCTGCTGCCGATGATACGGCGCGATTCGTCGATGATTTGCTGGTGGCGATGACCGGCAAGCCGGCGCGATCCGCCGGCGATTCGGCGGTGGTCATGGCAGACGAGCCGGCACGATTCTCCGGCGATCCGGCCGTGGCCGCTGCAGGCGAGCGGTCTTCGACGGTAGCGACGACGACAAACGGCAGCGCGGCGAAGAAGCGGCGGTGCTGATCGGGCATGAAGTCGCGAATCGCGCCGCCGGGGGAGCCGCCGCCGGCGAGCTGCTGGGCGGCGAGCTCGCCGGGGTGGAACGGGCCGCGCGCCGGGACCGGCGGCGTCACGTGCGCGGCTCCGGCGGCTGGGCCGCGGGCGGCGCAGGTGACTGCGGCGGGGCGACCGGCATCGGCTTGAAGCGCGGCAGCGCCTCGACGCGGGCGAGCCAGGCGCGGACGTGGGGATAGTCGGCGAGGGAGATGTCGCCTTCGGGGGCGCGGGCGAAGTACGGGTAGCAGGACAGGTCGGCGATGGTGGCGCGGTCGTCGGTGAGGAAGCTGCGGCCGGCGAGGTGGTCGTCGGTGAAGCGCAGGAGGCGCGCGGCAATGGCGTGGGCGTCGGCGAGGTTGCCGGGGCCGTTCCAGACCTTGATGACGCGAGCGGCGGCCGGGCCGTACTTGAGCTCGCCGGCGGCGATCGACAGCCAGCGCTGGACGCGGGCGGCGGCGACCGGCTCGTCGGGGAGCCAGCCGCTGCCGGCGGCGTAGCGCCCGGCGAGATAGACGAGGATGGCGTTGCTGTCGGCGAGGGTGAGCTCGCCGTCCTGGAGCACGGGGACCTGGGCGAGCGGGTTCAGGGCGAGGAACTCGGGGGTCCGGCGGGGCGCCGCCGGGGGGTCGATGAGCTGGTACGGCAGGTCGAGGATGG
>JAICUE010000546.1 GCA_025936015.1 Gemmatimonadaceae bacterium | reverse complement strand
GAGTACGAGGTCGAGCTCCGTTTCGCCGAGCCGGTGGCGACGAAGGCGGGAGAACGGGTCTTCGGAGTCAGCGTGAATGGGCGGGTGGTCGAGGCGCAGCTCGATCTCGCCGCGGAGTACGGGTTGGCGCGGGCGGCGAACATCCGCGTCGAGGCAACCGCGACGGCGGGTCACGGGATCGTCGTCGAGCTCACGCCCATCGTTGGCCAGCCGGTTCTCAATGCGATCCGCGTCCGACGGTGACGCGCGTGCGGAGTTCAACACTGCGATGAGAGATGAGAGAGACTCCGATAAAGAGATGAGAGAGGAGAGAGATTTGCGGTGGAACTACGCGCGCCTAACGGCGACCTGGACAGGCGTTCTCCTCGGCATGGTGGCGGCGGCTAGTGGGGTGTCGGCGGTGCTGGGGGCGCAGACACCGGCGGCTCCGGTGCGTGGCGCTTCCGGCGGCGGCAGCCCGTTAGGCCTGCGTGTCATGCCGGACTCGGTGGCGCTGCTCGTCTTCGCCGACACATCGTCGGTGCGGGCCGAGCTGTCCATCGCTGACGGCGCGGCCTACGACGGGAAGTCGCTGACGGCGGAGATCGTGTCCTCGGCGGGGGGCACGGCGTTATGGGAAGGAAAGATCGGGCCGCTGCACACCGATTCGGCTGGCGTCGCGCGGGCGGTGCTGCGCGTTGGTGGATTGCGGGCGAAACGGTGGAGTCCGGAGAGCCCGAACCTCTATCGCGTCGCCGTCTTCCTCGCGCCGCGTCACGCGCTCAGCAGCTGGTTCGGCTTTCGCAGCCTGACGGTGCGCGATGGGCGCATCCTGCTCAATGGACGCAGGATCTTCCTCAGCGGGAACGCGATCAATCCGCCAGAGCGCAACCTTCCCGATTCGCTGAGCGAGAACCCGCGCTTCGCGCGCGACTATCTCCGCTACCTGAAGAGCATCGGCGTCAACATCATCCGTCTCGATCGGCCGTCGCAGGTTTGGATGGACGCTGCCGACCTTACGGGCATGATGATCTTCCAGGGGAACTACGGAACGCCGAAGGGGGGGAGCTCGACCTCGCCACCGAAGGGCGCGGCGGCGGCGATCGACTGGTACGTCAACGACGTCGTCGCGCCACAGGCGAATCATCCCAGCGTCGTGATCTACACGCTCTCCAACGAGCAGGCGGCGCCCGAGATCCCGTATCTCACTCGGGGTGCAGCCGACGTCGACCGCTTCCTCACGCTCGTGCACGACTCGCTGAGCAAGTGGGATGACACGCGGCTGTACATCGCCAACGCGGGTTATGGCTTCGGCCGGGCGAGCGACATCTGCGACATCCATCGCTACTGGGGCTGGTACTACAACTCCTTTCTCAGCTTCTACACGCTGCGCGATCCGCACGTCTGCTGGCGGAGCGACGCGCCGCAGCCGATCACGCTCACCGAGAACACCGGCAACTACACCGGCCCCGACGGCCGCTTCAATCTCGTCTCCAATACCAAGCAGCCTGAGTCACAGTTGAATTGGACCGGGCATGCACCGGACGCCGAGCAGTCACGGCGCTCGCTGGCCTATCAGGCATTCGTCGCCAAGCAGGCGATCGAGATCACGCGACGCCTCCGCGAGCGCGATCCGTATCTCGCCGGGCTGATGCCGTTCACGATTCTCTTCCGCAACTGGGCGGGGATCACCTCGTTCGCCGGGATGAGCCCGAAGCCGATCGCCGAGCAGTACGCGGTGTCGTATCAGCCGGTGCTGCTCAGCTGGGAGCTC
>JAICUE010000321.1 GCA_025936015.1 Gemmatimonadaceae bacterium | reverse complement strand
TGCGTGGCGCGCGGTGGTCGTCCCTTCGCAGGATGTTGCCCGGGCGATTGGGCACGAGAAGGGACTTCGTGCGGTCTACGTGACGGCCGAAAGCCCGCCGACGCTGCGGGAAATCGTCGAGTGCGCACACGCGAAAGGATTGCCGGTGATCGTCGGTTGCAACGACGACGCGGCGCGTCGGCGCGCGATCGAACTGCGCGCCGAAGAGTGGCTGCGATTACCCGCCGACGCCGAGGAGATCGCCGGACGCGTGCGGTCGGCCGTGATGCGACAGCTCCCCGGCGACGCGCCTAACGGCGACCGGGCCGAGCGCGCCGAGCAGGCGCAGATGCTCTACGACTTCATGACTGGCCTGCCGACGCTCCCGGTGATGATCGAGCGGATGCGGCCGCAGATCAAGGAACGCGGCGAGTTGGTCGTGGTGTATTTCAACTTCGTCCGCTACTCGAAAATCGAGGAGATCTACGGCTGGGAGAAGCTCGACGCCGTGCTCGAGACGACAGCCGCCGGGGTGAAGGAATTCCTGGACGGCCACGCGATGCAGGCGTCGCGCGTGATGGTCAGCTACACGAACGACGACGACTTCATCTTCTTCCATGTGCCGCCCCCGGGCGAGGCGCGCGCGTCCGCTCAGCAGATCACGACGCTGGTCGGGCGGCTGCAGGAGCACGTCGCGCAACGCATCGAAGCGGCGCATGGCGAGGACATCGCGGCGCTCTTCGAGATTTACGTCGGTCTCGCCAGGGTCTACTACAATCCAAAGCTCCGGCTCGAGCGACTGATCTACCGCGGGATTCGTGAGGCAGCGACCGCGGCGAAGAGTGTCGAGGAGCGGGAGCGCGCGCGCCGTGTCGATGACCTGCGGACGAGCCTGCGCGACCGCGCGGTCTATGTCGACTATCACCCGATCGTCGTCGCGACAACGCGCCAGATCTTCGGCTACGAGGCGCTGGCCCGCGGCGTCATGCGCAGTCTCCGCAGCCCGGAGGTGATGTTCGACGTCGCCGCCGAAGCCGACATGATCTGGGAGTTGAGCCGGCTCTGCCGGGCACGCGCGATCGAAGGAATCGAGACGCGGCTCGGGCCCGGCGAACTGCTGTTCATCAACGTGGACCCGCACGACTTTGCGGATCCCGCGTTCACCGAGGCTGAAGTTCGTGATCCTTCGCGTGTCGTCATCGAGATCACCGAGCGCACGGCAATCAAGGACTATCCCAAGTTCCGCGAACGCCTCAAGGCATTCCGCGCTGAAGGATATCGGTTCGCAGTCGACGACGCGGGGAGCGGGTACGCCGGTCTCGGCTCGATTGCCAACCTCGAGCCGGATTTCATCAAGCTCGACATCTCGCTCATCAATGCGATCGACTCGAATTTCATCAAGCAGAACCTGGTCGAGTCGATGGTCAAGTTCGCGAACGACCACGGCGCGCAGGTGATCGCGGAGGGCGTCGAGCGTTCGGAGGAATTCGAGACGGTCAAGGCGCTCGGCGTACACCTGGTGCAGGGTTTCTTCCTGCACCGCCCGATCACGGCGCCGGCCAGCGGCGTGATCGCCGTCTCGCCGAAAGCCTAACGCGCGGGAAGGATCCGCCTGCGCTCGAGCAGCGGCTCGACCAGTGCGACGCTCGCTTGTGTCGCTCCCGCATTCTCCTCGACAACTCTTCGAGCGGCTGCACCCGCCGCGCGTCGTGCGTCGCGATCCGCGATCCATGTGCGGATCGCCATGGCGAGCGATGCCCGATCATGCCCCACCTGCGCTCCTCCTGCCTCGAGCAGCAGCCGTGCATCGCGGCTGGCTCCGTGTCTCGGACCGAAGATCACTGGCGCGCCGTAAGCGGCCGGTTCGAGAACGGAGTGAAGGCCAGCGGAGTGGAAAGCGCCGCCGACGAACGCGAAGTCGGCGAGCGAATACAATTCTCCGAGTACACCGACCCTGTCGACGACGACGACATCGGCGTCCGGCGCTCGGGCGCTGCCTAACCGCGCATGGGCGAGCCCGGCCGATGATGCCCATCGCTCGATGGGCCCGAGGTGCTGCGCGGTCGGCTCGTGCGGAGCGATGATCACTCGCAGTCCCGAGTTGCCGCGCGCGTCGGCGATCGCCGGGAGAAGGACTCGCTCGTCAGTAGGCCAGTTCGAGCCGACTACCAACGTCGGTCGCGTCGACCGGAGCGGGGCCAGCAGATCGCTGTCAGCGTTCGCGCGACGCGCTCGGAGAATCACCTGGTCGAATCGCGTATCGCCTGTCACGCGCACCACTGGCTCGCGGCACCCCAGCTCGATCAAGCGGGATGCGTCGTCTGCGCTTATTGCGCCGACCGCATCCAATCGCGCGTAGGCATCGCGCAGAAAGGCTGACGCAAACCGTCCGCTTCTCGATGACCCGGATGCGAGAGTGGCGCTGATGAGCGCCAAGGGAATCCTGCGCGCGGCAGCAGCCTCGGTGAGCATCGGCCAGACATCGAGCTTGCTGAAGATCAGCGCAGCCGGTGCGAGCGCGTCGAGTGCCGCGCGCGCCGCGTGCACGGTATCGAAGGGAAGCACGTCGCGAAAATCGACGTCCAGCGTCTTCGCGAAATGCTCGGCGCTCGGGGAGAAATAAGTGTATGCGAGCTGGAACGCCGGAAGGCGCTCGCGCAGCGCCTCGAGTACCGGGCGTGCCTGAAGCCCTTCGCCAACGGAGGGGGCGTGGACCCAGAGCAGTGGGCGCGACCGGTCGCGCTGCGTGTCGCCCCATTCCGCAAACCTGTCGAGGACGCCCTTCCGCACGCGGAAAGTACGCTGGAACTTGCCCCCGTTGGCGGGCACGAGCGACGCTGCGGATTCGGCAATCGAACCCGCCGCCGCGTAGGCGAAACGGGCTACGCGATGCACGCGTTAGGCGGCGGAGGATCGCGACACGCGCGGCAGCTCAGTGCGCGGCGGCGAGCGCTTTGTCGAGGGCCGCGCGGAATTCGGGGAGCGGAACCGCTCCTTCGACCTCCTCGCTGCCGATGAAGAAGGTCGGTGTTGCGCGGACGCCCGCCGTCGTAGCCCGCTGCTCATCCGCGAGAATCATCGGCCGCGTTGCCTTCGATTCGACGCAGGACTTGTATGACGCGGGCTCGACGCCGACGCTGGACGCAAGCGAGTCAAACTTCGCGTTGGGATCGGGCAGGCCGGCCCACTGGTCCTGGCTACGGAAGATCGCGTCGTGCATTTCCCAGAATTTTCCCTGGACCGAGGCGCACATCGCGGCTTCCGCGGCGGGCATCGCGTTGGGGTGAATGGACAGGGGGAAATTGAGGTATGCGAGCCGTACCTTGCCGGTCGCGACATAATCGCGCATCACCGTCGCGAATACCTCGTCGTGCCACTGGCGACAATAGGGGCACTGGAAATCGCTGACCATGATGACCCAGAGCTTCGCTGAGCTGTCACCGCGAATGCGGCCCTGATCAGCCTTGCCGAGGAGGGTCGTGGAGTCTTGCGCCGATTTGGATTGCGGCGCCGCGGCGGCAGTTGCCGGCGCCACTGCTGGGCTCGCCGAGTGCGCTGACGAAGGCTCCGGGGCGGAGCAGGCTACGAGCGCGGCGGCGATCAGGTAAGCGCGTGAGGAGAGCAATGTCGGAGGCTGCGTCGTGGGAGAGGTCGCGCGGAGTCGCTGGAAGCTAGGCGAGGCGTGTCAAACGCGCGAGTGGTGATGGCCCGGCGCGGTTGGTGCGTTGGGAGCGCGCGAGTGACACTCGCGCATCGAGGAAAAGGGGCGGTGGCACCATGGTGCAAATAGGGCATATCTCTTGCACCTGAGGCGTCGTTCATGAGCGCTGGCGAGAATATCGCGCGCGCCCTCGGCACTCGAGCAGTTGCCGCGCCAAAATTTTTGGCGAGGCAAAGCGGCGATGGCCGCGACCGCACATTAATCCGGAGTGGAGGTTTCATGCGCATCATGCGACGCGGGATCGCGACGCTCACGTGCGCGCTGGCCGCGACGGCCGTCGCCGCCGCGCGGGTAGACGCGCAGCAGTCGGATCCTTACCACGCGACACTGTATCAGGGCACCGGGTTGGTGACTATTCCGGTCGCGTGGGTCTCGCCGAACTCGT
>JAICUE010000127.1 GCA_025936015.1 Gemmatimonadaceae bacterium | reverse complement strand
CCATCATGCGGTCCGCGATCGGGCGATGGGGTTCTGCCTGTTCGGGAACATCGCAATCGCCGCGCACTACGCGCGCGCGAAGCATGGCGCGAATCGCGTACTCATCGTCGATTGGGACGTGCACCACGGCAACGGGACGCAAGCGCTCGTCGAGGATGAACCGTCGATCCGCTTCGTGTCGATGCACCAGTGGCCATGGTATCCGGGGACCGGCGCCGTCGATGATCGCGGACCGCATCGCTCCGTCTGGAACGTCCCGATGCCAGCGGGGAGGCCGCGCGCCGAGTACGTCGCGGCGCTCAAGCGGGGGATCGACGCCGCGACCACCGAATGGACTCCCGACATCGTCCTTATCTCGGCCGGATTCGACTCGCTCGCCGGTGATCCGCTTGGCGGATTCACCCTCGAGATCGAGGACATCGTCGGGTTGACGCGGGTCATCGTCGAGCGGGCGACGACCTGGTGCGGGGGGCGCGTCGTCAGTGCGCTCGAGGGCGGCTACGCACCGGAGCGCCTTGGCGCCGCGGCGGTCGCGCACCTCGGCGCCCTGCGCTGAGCACGATCGATCTTATGACGCTCCTCTCTCGCTGGTACCTTTCGAGCATGCGCTCGCACTTCGCTCGCAAGGCGGCCGGCCGATGACCGATGCCGGGCGTGTCCCACCAGCGCCGGCCGTGCTCCGCCTCGTCCAGATGGCGGTGCTCGGCCGTTGGCGTGCGACCGGCGAGGAGCTCTACCGCGAGGTAGCCCGCCTCACCGAAGCAGCGCCCGGCCGCGAGCTGCTCGTCTCCGGGTCGGGGGACGGCGTCACCGCCGAGTGGCTTGCGGTCCGCACCGGCGCGACGGTGAGCGGCGTCGATCCCGACGCCGAGCGCGTCGAGGCGGCGGAGCGCCGGGCCCGCGAGGCGCTACGCGGCGCAACGTTAGGCTATCAGGTCGCGCCGCTCGAGGATCTGCCGTTCGAGAACGAGGTGTTCGACGCGACGGTCGGCGAGCCGAGTCTCGCCTCGCTCGCCTCGCCGGCGCGGGCGATCGCCGAGATCGCGCGCGTCACGAAACCGTTAGGCGTGATCGTCCTGCTCCAGCCGACCTGGAGCTCCGAGATCAAGGGACCGGCGCGCGAGATGCTCGTCGAGCGGCTCGGGCTCCGCCCGCGAATGCTCGTCGAGTGGAAGCAGATGATGCGCGAGGCGGGAATCGTCGAGCTCCAGGTGCAGGACTGGACGAGCGGCGGTCCGGCGCGCCCATCGGGCACGATGAAGACGGTCGAGGCCACCGAGCTCACCTGGCCGCAAAAGGCGCAGATCGTCGGCCGTGCCTGGCGCCGCTGGGGATGGCGCGAGGCGCGCGGCGCCGTCGAGCGGGAGACGACGCTCCTTCGCGAACTGTCGCGCGAGCGGGCGATCGGCTTCCAGCTCCTCAAGGGCGTCAAGTGGCCGCACCCGAGGACCGCGTGACGGCGAACCAGGTGGCCGCGTCGCCTAACGGCGAGGCCGAAGCGGCCGCCCTCCGCGCCCAGAACATCCCGCGCAGCTTCTATCGCGATGCGGCCGGCAACTCGCAGCGAGACCTCGGCCCGCGCGAGATGGCGGCGATCATCGCCGGCAGCGACGGCGCGCTCTGGGTCGACATCGACAGCACGAACCGGCACCAGCATGCCTTCCTCGAGAAGGTCTTTCATTTCCACCCGCTGGCGATCGAGGACACGCTCAATCCCGGGTCGCGCGTCAAGCTCGAGGAGTACGACGGCTATCTCTTCGCGATCATCCGCGGCGTGCGCTTCCTCGAGGAGACCGACGATCCCTACGACATCTCGACCTTCAACCAGTACTTCTTCCTCGGGAAGAATTACCTGGTGACGGTGCACGGTGAGCCGTCGCCGAGCATCATGCAGGTCACGGCGCGGCTCGAGCGAAACCCGGAGCTCACGAATCCACATCCTGCCCGGCTGATGCACTCGCTGATGGACGCCGAGGTCGACGGCTTCTTCCCGATCCTCGACCAGATCGACGAATTCGTCGATGGGCTCGAGGAACGAGTGTTCGCGAACTTCGAGGAGGGGGCGCTCCGCGACATCTTCGCGGTGAAGCGGCTCGTCCTCGGGCTGCGGCGCCACCTCTCGCCGCAGCGCGAGGTGTTCAACGTCTTCACCAACCGGCCGACGCCGTACATCCCGCCGGAAGTGCAAGTGTACTTCCGCGACGTGTACGATCACGTGCTGCGGATCAACGACTCGCTCGAGACATATCGCGAGCTTCTCAGCAGTACCCTCGACAGCTACCTCTCGCAGGTGTCGAACCGGCTCGGCAAGATCACGCTCGGACTGTCGGTGGTCGCGACGATGAGCATCCCGTTCGTGGTGATCAGCGGGATGTGGGGAATGAACTTCGAGCACATCCCGCTCTCGGGAGTGCACAACGGATTCTGGTGGATGCTCGCCCTGCAGCTCGGACTCGGAATCGCGCTCGTATTCGGGCTGCGCAAATGGAGATTGATGTGAGCGACGGCCTCGCGCTGTACGGAGTTGCACTGCTCGATGGCGCCGACACGACGTCGCTCGCGCCGGACACGACGCTCGTCGCGGTGCGCGATCTCGGCGCGATCACCGCGCCGGCAGTCTACCAGCGCCAGGTGCCCGACGACCGTGACCTCGAGCGGCATGCGGCAGTCCTCAGTACGGTGGCCGAGCGCTATGCGGTGGCGCCGGCGCCGGTGGGGACGGTGTTCCGCGACCGCGCGGCGCTCGTCCGCTGGATGGAGCTGCATTACCACGCGCTGCACGAATCGCTCGCGTACCTCGACGGGCGCACAGTGGCGCGCGTGCACATCGTGAAGCGCGACTCCGCGAGCACCATCGAAGGCGCATCGCTCGCCGCGCGCGCGGCCGATGTCTTGAAGAACCTGAGGGCGCAGGCGGCGGCGATGGTGCCGCTGAAAACCGAGCATCTGACGGGGATCGTGCTCAGCGGAGCGTTCCTCGTCGAGCGGGACAAGTGGGGCGCGTTCACCGGTGCGGTCGGCGGTGCCGGCGCGGCCCATTCCGATCTCGACATCCGCGTGACGGGGCCCTGGCCCCCGTACGATTTCGTGAGGCTGGACCTCGGAGGGTAGCGCGCGTGTTCTGTCCGGACTGCGGGACGTGGAATCGAGCGAGTGCGGCCCGGTGTACGCGCTGCGACGATGCGCTCCCGGAGATCGCGGGCTCGCCGGCTGAGAAGCCGGACGCCGAGCTGACCCAGCTTCGCGCCAACACCGGTGGCCGTTATCGCGTGCACCGGCGGTTAGGCAGCGGCGGGATGGCGCACGTCTATTACGCCGAGCACTCGATGCTCGACCGCCCGGTGGTGCTCAAGGTCCTGCACTCGCACCTCGCCCGCGACGAAGAGATGCGCGAGCGGTTCCGCCGTGAAGCAGAGGCGGCATGCCGGCTCTCGCATCCGCACATCTGCTCGATGCTCGACTACGGCGACGTCGATGGCTCGGTCTATCTCGTGATGCCGTACTTCGGCGGCGGCTCACTCGCCGACATGATCGGCCGCGACCGGACGATCAGCGGGCCCGAGGCAGCGTCGATCGCGGTGCAGGTCAGCTGCGCGCTCGACTACGCGCACCGCCGCGGCGTCGTCCATCGCGACGTGAAGCCGGACAACATCCTCTTCGATGAGGACCGCAACGCGGTCATCACCGACTTCGGCATCGCGACGGCCCGCTTCCACAGCAAGCTGACGGGCACCGGTCGCGCGATGGGGACGCCGCACTACATGTCGCCCGAGCAGGCGATGGGGAAGATGGTCGACGGGCGCAGCGACCTGTACGCCGTCGGCGTGATGCTGTACGAGATGGTGCTCGGCTTTCCCCCGTTCGACGGCGCGGACTCGTACTCGGTCGGCTACAAGCACGTGCACGAGCAACCCGTCTCACCGGAAGTGGTGGATTCGCGGACGCCGCCCGCGCTCGCCGAGATCACGATGAAGTGCCTGCAGAAGCATCCCGCGGATCGCTTCCAGCGCGGGCATGAGCTTGCCGACGCGCTCGTCGCCTATCTTAATATCTCGGCGGACGGATCCGCCGAGCATCGAGCCGCCTGGCTCGCCCGCCGACCTGGACTGGCCCCGACGAAAGTATGAAGCTCTCGCACGAGATCGTCACTGTTCAGACCACGCATCCATTCATCATCGCCCGCGGCGGGCAGAGCGAATACAAGACGGTCTGGGTGAAGGTCTCGGACGGCGACGGGCAGGAAGGGTGGGGTGAAGCGGCGCCGAGCAAGTTCTATGGCGAGACACCGGAGACCGTGGTCGCCGCGTTAGGCAGGATCGGGCCGGCGATCGAGAAGGCGAGCGCATGGTCGCTCGAGGCGATCGAGGCCGCGATGAACAACGCGATCGGGCGCAACGGGTCGGCGAAGAGCGCGGTGAGCGCCGCCCTTCACGACCTCGCGGCCAAGCGCCTCGGCGTCCCGCTCTGGAAGCTGTGGGGGCTCGACCCCGCGGCCGCGCCGGCATCGAGCTTCACGATCGCGATCGCGCCCGACGACGCGACCCTTCGCGCCCGCGTCGAGGACGCGAAGCAGTATCCGATCCTCAAGGTGAAGCTCGGCACCGACCGCGACGCGCAGATCATCCGCACCGTCAGGCTCGCCGCGCCCGACAAGGTCCTGCGGGTGGACGCGAACGCGGCATGGACGCCGAAGCACGCGTTGCGGATGATCGAGCTCTGTCTCGATTACGGCGTCGAATTCGTCGAGCAGCCGCTGCCGCCGGAGGATCTCGACGGCCTGCGCGTCGTCCGCGACCGCTCGCCGCTGCCGATCGTCGCCGACGAGAGCTGCATCGTGGCAACCGACGTCGCGAAGCTGGTCGGGATCGTCGACGGGATCAACATCAAGCTCTCGAAGTGCGGCGGGCTGCGCGAAGCGCTGAAGATGATCGCGACGGCGCGCGCCCACGGGATGCTGGTGATGTGCGGCTGCATGATCGAGACGACGTTAGGCATCGCCGCCGCCGCTCACTTCGCGCCCCTGCTCGACTGCGCGGATCTCGACGGGGCCGCGCTGCTGAAGGACGATCCGTTCACCGGCCCGGCGATCGCCGGGGGCCGGATATCGTTAGGCGACGCGCCCGGGCTGGGCGTGTCGCGGCGGGCGGGCGCCGGCCGGCGCTGAGCGGTAAGCGGGGAGCGCGGAACGCAACCGCTCCCGCACGAGCACGCCAGTCGGTAGGCTTCACCAATGTTCGTCGACGTCGCGCTGCCGCTGCCGCTCTTCCAGACCTTCACCTACCGGGTTGACGGCGAGCCGCGGCATCCGATCGTCGCGGGCTCGCGCGTGGTGGTGCCGCTCCGGAACAAGCGGGCGATCGGGATCTGCATCGGCGAGGCCGAGGCGCCGCCCGAGGGGGTCCGTGCCCGGGCGGTGATCGACGCGCCGGATGCCGAGCCCGCGCTCGGACCAGCGATGCTCGCGCTCGGCCGCTGGATCTCCGAGTACTACATCGTCCCGCTCGGGGTCGTGCTCAAGTCGATGCTGCCGGCGACGATGACTGGCGCGGCGGCGCCGATTCCATCGGAGAAGACGCGGCGCATCGCCCAGCTGAGTCGCGAACTGCCGACGCTGGTCGAACGCGACAAGGCCTTCGCCCGGGCGAAGAAGCAGCGCGAGGTCTACGAGCTGCTCGAGGCGTTAGGCGGACGCGCGCCGATCGAGCACCTCGTCGAGCAGCTCGGTGTCTCGCCGGGGGTGATCAGCGCGCTCGCCGACAAGGGACTCGTCGCGATCAGCAACCAGGTGGTTGCCCGCGATCCGTTCGCGTCGCGACCGGTCGGGGCGCCGCTGCTGCACGTCCCGACGCCGGCGCAACGCGAGGCCATCGACCGGCTGAAGGCCGGCGCGCCCGGCGAGGTCTTCCTTCTCCATGGCATCACCGGGAGCGGAAAGACGCTGGTCTACGTCGAGCTGCTCCGCCACGTCGTCGGAACGTTAGGCAGGTCGGCGATCGTGCTCGTCCCGGAGATCGCGCTGACGCCGCAGACGGTCGATCGCTTCCGCGCCGCGTTCGGCGACCGGATCGCGGTGCTCCACAGCGCGCTGAGCGACGGCGAGCGGCTGGACGAGTGGCGCGCGCTGCAGCGTGGCGAGAAGCGGATCGCGGTCGGCGCCCGCTCGGCGATCTTTGCGCCGCTGCACGATCTCGGCGCGGTCGTCGTCGACGAGGAGCACGAGTCGAGCTACAAGCAGGGCGAGTCGCCGCGCTACCATGCGCGCGAGGCGGCGATCATGCGAGCGAAGCTCGAGGGCGCGATCACCGTGCTGGGAAGCGCGACGCCGAGCCTCGAGAGCTGGGTGAACGCGACGACGGGGAAGTACACCCTGCTCGAGCTGCCGGAGCGGACGGGGGGCGGGAAGCTGCCGGGGGTGGAAGTGGTGGACCTGCGACGGGGGGCCCCCCCCGAACAACACGATACCGTCCAGCAGTCCTTCGCCGATCACCCGATCGATACCGCCGCCGCCAATTCCGCGCGCGCCGCCGATCGCGTCGCCTCCCGCCTCACGCGTTCCGTCCTCAGCGACCAGCTCGAGGCCGCGCTCCACGTCGCGCTCGCTCGCGGCGAGCAGAGCATCCTCCTCCTCAATCGCCGCGGCTACGCGTCGTTCATCATCTGCGACGACTGCGGCGACGTCGCGACCTGTCCGTTCTGCTCGATCACCCTCACTTACCACCGCGCCCCCGAGCGGCTCGTCTGCCACTACTGCCTCCATCAGGAACCGGTTCGCGAGCGATGTGCGCGCTGTCATGGAAAGACGCTGCACCAGCGCGGGCTCGGTACCCAGCAGGTCGAGCGTATCATCGCCGAGCGCTTTCCCGAGGCGAGGATCGCCCGCATGGACGTCGATACGACGAGTGGGAAATGGGCCCATGCGACGATCCTCGATCGCGTCGGGCGCGGCGAGGTGGACATCCTGCTCGGCACGCAGATGATCGCCAAGGGGCTCGACTTCCCCAACGTGACGCTCGTCGGTGTCGTCGACGCGGACGTCGGGATCAACCTTCCTGACTTTCGAGCGTCGGAGCGCTGCTTTCAACTGCTCAGCCAGGTCGCCGGCCGGGCGGGACGTGGTCCGAAGGGTGGCCGCGTGCTCATCCAGACGCGGCTCCCCGTCCATCACGCGGTACGCTGCGCGGTCACGCACGACTATCACGCGTTCGTGAAGGAGGAGCTCGCCGGACGGCTCGAGCCGCTCTATCCGCCTAACGTTCGCGT
>JAICUE010000502.1 GCA_025936015.1 Gemmatimonadaceae bacterium | reverse complement strand
CGCGTCGTCTGGCAGATGTCGGCCGGGCAGAGGTCGAACGAACCCTCGGCCGGGAAGACGTCGATCGCGTAGAGAAACTTCCCGCCGAGCAGCTCGATGCGGGTGATGTGGGCATCGCGGAGCGGCGCCGCTTCCTGGACGAGTGCGACGCCGTCAATGCCTAACGCGACGCGCTCGCCGGTGAGCGCGTCGCGGAGCGCCCACTCGTCATCGTACTTGACGATCCCGGCGCCGCTGCCGCCGATGTTCGCCTTGACGAGCACCGGATAGCGGAGCTGCGACGCCGCCTCGAGCACGCGCGCGGTCGAGTTGACGACGATCGTCTTCGGAAACGGCAGCCCGAGCCCGGTGAGAATGTCGAGCTGCCACGCCTTCGAGATCTCGGTCTCGTACGGCCTGGAGCCGTTGATCACCGGGACGCCGATCCGCTCGAGGTGGCGGAAGAAGTTCAGCGTGTGAAAGGTGGACGACGCGTGGCCGCGGAGGTACGCCGATGGCGAGGCGCGATTGACGACGACGGACCACGGGGCTTCGGTGTCGCTCGGGTCGTACGAGTGCGCAGACGCATCGAGGCGCACATAGGGGAGCTTCCGCTGGTCCAGCTCAGCGAAAAGCGGCTTGAACCAGTCCGGATGCTCGTGATAGATGGCGATCGGCTTCATGCTCGCAATGTTCAGCGTGGGGCGAGGGGACTCGCGTCAAGCGACGAACAGGCCCTCGACGGAAAGATAACGCTCACCCGTGTCGTAGCAGAACGTGAGCACCCGACTCTTCGTTGGGATCGTCGGCAGCGTTTTCGCGACCGCGGCAAGCGAGGCGCCCGACGATGGCCCGATGAAGATCCCTTCCTGCTTCGCCGAGCGCACGGCCCAGGCGAATGCATCCTCGTCGCTCACCGAGACGGTGCCGTCGAGGATCGCACGATTGAGGTTGCCCGGAATGAATCCGGTGCCGATCCCCTGGATCTTGTGCGGGCTATGCTCGCCGCCGGCGATGACGGAAGATTTTTCCGGCTCGACCGCGAGGACCTTGAGGTCCGGCATCACCTTCTTCAGCGTCTCGGCGACACCGGTGATGTGGCCGCCGGTACCGACCCCGGTGATCAGGTAGTCGAGGCCCTCGGGGAAGTCGCGAAGGATCTCTTCGCCGGTGGTGCGGCGATGAATGTCGACGTTGGCCGGGTTGTCGAACTGCATCGGCATCCACGAGCCAGGCGTGGCGGCGATGAGCTCCTCGGCGCGATCGATCGCGCCCTTGGTTCCCTTCTCGCGCGGGGTGAGCTCGAGGCGGGCGCCGTACGCGGCGATGATCCGCCGCCGCTCGACGGACATCGAGTCGGGCAGCACGGCGATCATCTTGTATCCCTTCACCGCGGCGGCCATCGCCAGACCGACGCCGGTGTTGCCGGAGGTCGGTTCGATGATCGTCGCACCAGGCTTGAGCACGCCGCGCTTTTCCGCGTCCTCGATCATCGCGATCCCGATGCGGTCCTTGATGCTGCCGCCCGGATTCGCCTTCTCGACCTTCATCCAGACTTCGTTGCGCGGGAAGAGGCGGCTGAGGCGGACGTGCGGGGTGTCGCCGATGGTGTCGAGGATCGAGTTGGCTTTCATGAGCGTGGCCGGTGCGATGGGGCTGCGTGACGACGGGGTGAAAGAGACGAAGGCGCGCACGGCACCAATCGTTCCGGCCCCACCGGAAAGCTCGCTCAGCGCACCGGCGATCGCGTCATCAGAAGCGCGCGTCCACGTACAGATAGACGCGGACTCCCCCCGCCGGGCGGATTCCCTTCGCGACGTCGGCGCGGACGAGACCATCGAGGAACGAGGCACCGACACCAGCCCCGGCGAGCGGCCTCCCCGGATGCTGCCAGTCGTCGCGGCTGCCCGCCCAACCGAGATCTCCGAACAGCACCGGCCGGGCGATTCTCTTTCCGAGCCCGAGCTCTCCACGCCCGACCCAGAAGGCGTCGCCGATCGCGCTCCCGGCGTCGATGCCGCGCACCGTCTGCGGCCCGCCGACGAAGAACAGCTTCTGCAGCGGCGGGCGGCCGGCCGCGGCGCCGGCGATCCCCGTCAGCGAGCCGGTGGTGCCTAACGCGAGCGGGTGCGAGACCGT
>JAICUE010000195.1 GCA_025936015.1 Gemmatimonadaceae bacterium | reverse complement strand
GTCATCGACATCGAGCAGCCGCTCGGCGGTCGCGGTCCCCCAGAGCGCGGCGACGCGGGCCCGCCACGACGACGCGGGCGGGAGGGTGAGCGCCGGCGCCCCGTCGTGGGTGACGGTCAGGCGCACATCGCGCCGCGCGAGGGCGACGAGGGTGAGCGCGTCGCTGATCCCCCGCCACTCGGAGCGCGCGCCGCGCATGAACTTCAAGCGCGCCGGCGCGTTGTAAAAGAGCGAGGAGACGGTAACGGTCGTGCCGCGGCGACGCGTCGCATCGCTCACCGCGACCACGGAGCCGCCGCTCGCGTCGATGCGGGTGCCGGCACCATCGGCCGGTGCGGTGTCGATCTGGACGTGCGCCACGGAGCAGATCGCCGGGAGTGCCTCGCCGCGGAAGCCGAAGCTGTGAATCCCGACGAGATCGCTCGCGCGCGCGATCTTCGACGTCGCATGCCGTGAGAGCGCGAGGACCGCATCATCGCGATCCATCCCGGTGCCGTCGTCACTGACGCGGATACGGGCGCGGCCACCTTCGTCGATCGCGACGTCGATCGTTGTCGCGCCGGCGTCGAGCGCGTTCTCGACGAGCTCCTTCACGACGGACGCTGGACGCTCGACCACCTCGCCAGCGGCGATCTGGTCGGCGACGGCGCTCGGGAGCACGGAGATTCGCGGCACGAGGGAAGTTTCGCCCCCGGCGCGCGGAGGGTCAATCGCGGCCGACGTCAGTTCAATCGCGGCGCAGAGATCGCAGCCGATCGCTTTCGACCCATCCGTCGTCTCCGCTCGCGGTCGCGACATGCGACCACCGTCCATCGCGCTGGATGACGCGAACGATGTTGCCCGTTCGTGTCGCGCCGGTGGGATCCGCCGCAAGCGATGGAATCGCGCGGAGCGTGGTCGGCTCGGCGATGACGCTGAGCGCCTGCGCATCGAGCCGTTCATCGAGCAGGACGTAGGCGACGACGGCGGCGGCGACGAGACCGTACAACCCGTACATCCATCGAGCGCCCGGCGCGCGGTCGCCACGCGCGACGCGGAGGGTCGCGATGACCCAGGCAGCCCACCAGAGGCCGAGCGCGAGGAAAGCGACTATTCCGGGCGGAACCGGGGGCACGGAGGCGAGCGCACCGCGCGCGGGCCCCGGGGTGAGATCGAGGCGCGCGCGCACGTCGGCGTCGAGCGGGTCGAGGCGGAGCGCGCGCTGCCATCCGACGACGGCGTCGGCGGTGTCGCGCGCGCCCCAATGCGCGGTACCGACATTGGCCCACGCATCGACGGCACGCGAATCGAGCGACGCAACGGAATCGAACGCCGCGGCAGCGCGAGGATACTGCGAGGCATCGTAGGCATGGACGCCGCGAGCAAAAACGTCAGGCACCTCGCTGCCGGCGATCGCCCACGCGCTCGCGGCGCCAAGTGCCAGCGCGGCCACGAGCAGCAGGCTGGTGATCGTGCCGTGTCCGGGGGAGAGGACTGTCCGATCGCGCGCTTCAGCGTCAACCGCGGCGTAGGCGCTTCGCGCGCGGCGCGCAGTGTCAGTCGTCGCGCGGCGGGTGCGGGCGTAGCTCGCGGCGCTCAACTCCTCGAGGAGCTCGGCGACCGACGCGGCAGTCGCCATCGAGACGCCGTTCCGGCGGAGCGAGCGCATCACGTCGCTGTCGCGCAGCAGGTCGCCGGGCGCGAGGACGCCGCGCTCGATCAGCGCGGCAATCAGCGCGCGGCGCACGGCGGCGGGGTCGCTGTCAGCCCGGCGGCGGGTCGCGGCGCGCAATCGTGCGGCGCCGGTGACGGGCTTCGGTGTCCGACGGCGCCGCCTAACGGCGAGGGCCGAGAGCGCCGGCACCGGCGCGAGCGCGGCGAACGCGGCGAACAGCGGATGCTGCGGCGGCGGGAGGGGCTCCGCCGGCCTGAGCGTCCGCCGGATGGTCAGTGCCGGCGCGATGCGCGGCGTCGCGCTGTCGGTGGCCGAGGCGAGCGAGCCCTCGCCGATGGTGATCGCGAGGGAATCGGTGGCGGCGACGTCGTACTGCTTCGTGTGCGGATTCCAGAACGGATAGGAAACCGGTGGTATCGCGCGCACCCCCGGCGCGCGCGGGGTGACGATCCAGTCGAACTCCTTCGTTCCGCGGATGCGGCGCGACACGCTGTCGATTGCCACGCGTTCGTCGCCGGGGACGAGCGACGCCCATGGGATGGTCAGCGACGGACGCGGCAGCAGCTTGATGTTTCCTTCGCCCTCGAGGCGCAGGGTCAGGGTCAGCGGATCGCCGACTCGCGCGCCGACCGTGTCGACGCGGGCATGGAGGCTGAACTGACCGACTGCGCCGGCATAGCCTGACGGCCTGCCCTGCTCCGGCGGTTCGATGGCATGCAGTGAGACCCACTCGCTCTTCGTTTCCCGGCGCTCCGATCCGGCGAAGAAGCCGGCGCCGATCGCGAGCGAGTATGAGAGATCCGCTGGCGCGAGATCATGACGTCCCGCGCTCAGCGGAAAGAGCGCGCGTTCGTACACGAGCACGTCGTAGCACTGCGACCCGACTCGCCGCCGGATCGGTTGGCGGCGCCGATCCGATGGATAGTCGTAGGCCATGAGCTCGTTCAGCTGCGGCGGGATGAAGCTCGGATTGCTGCGCAGCTTCTCGCGGGCGCTCGGGCTGATGAACACGCCAACCTGGTAGCTCGCCTGTTCGCCGACGTACACCGTGTCGGGCGCGACGATCGCGCGGAGCACGACGTCCGCGCTCGTGTCGACATCGGTGCTGCTCACGACGAGCGGGACATTCGAGGAGTCGCGATCGCCGACCACGACGACCGTGCGCGCTGCTCCGCGCGCGCGGAGGCGGCCGGCGCGCATCTCGAAGCGCGGGAGCGTGTAGCGTCCCGGGCGGTCGGTGAGCAGGGTGAGCTCGACATCGGACATCGACCAGCTTCGGCCGATGGCGTCGCTCGACGTCTGGGCGGTTGCGTGTGACGAGATGATCGAGAAGGGCGCAACCACCGGCGCGACGAAGCGGGGCACCGGGCCGCCGTGCACCGATCCGACGACCTGGATGTCAAAGGGCTCGCACGCCCGCACCGTGTCGGGTGCGGTCACGGTCACGGTGAGCTGGGCGCCGGCCGGCATCGCCAGCGCGGAGAGACCAATCGTCACCGCGATGAGAGACGAGGGAAAAGCGCCTAACGGCGCGGTCACCAATCCTTCCCTCCCGGAGGGGTTGCTGGCTGACCTTCCTTCTGCTTGCGAGCCTGGACGTCCCGCTCATCGCGCGCGGCGCTGTTCAGGATCTGCTCGGCGCGCTGCTGGCCGACGGAGCCGGCGGGCTGCGGCTGCGGTTCGCGTGGGGGCGAACTGTCGTCGGGCTTCGGGTTCGGGTTCTGTTGATCGCCGCCGCCGCCACCACCGCCGCCGCCCCCCTGCTTCTTCTTCCGCAGGGCGAGCTCGAAGTTCCATTTCGCGTCGGCGTCACGCGAGCGCATGAGCAGCACCTGCTTGTACGCCTGGATCGCTGCATCGAGTTCGGCGCCCGCGCTGTCGGCGGGGAGCGCGAGTCCCTGCTCGAGATGCGCGAGTCCGAGGTTGAACCACACGCGGTAGCGAAGCTCCGGATCGGCAACCTTGGTGAGCTTGTCGAGGAGCGCAGCGGCGTGCTCGAGGGAATCGGTCGCGATGAGCGCGGTCGCGAAGTTGTAGACCGCGACCGGCGACGCATCGCCATCAGCCACGATCTTGCGATACAGGGCCGCCGCCTCGGGATAGTGCTTCGCGCGATACGCGGCGGCCGCGTCGCCGGCATCGTCGGCGCGCGCGGCATCAGGCGTGATGGCGATCAGCACGAGTGCCGCCGCGGCTCCCGCCGTTACCGCTGCCGCGGGGCCGGTGCCGCGCGCACGACGACGGCGGTCGCTCAGCCAGGTGTCGAGCAGCAGGAGGAGCAGCGCGGGGGCGAGGAACCACTGGAAGCGCGGTGTCCGCTGCGCGCCGGCGGACGAGGCGATCTCCGAGGCGCGCACCGATGACAGCGCGGCGCGAATGCGCGCGGCCTTGTCCGTCTGCTCCGCGGGAATGAAAGTCCCGCCCGCCGCTTCGGCGGCAGCTTTCAGCAGGTCGGGGGTGTAGTGCGAGACGACGACCGCGCCGTTTTCATCGGTCTTCAATGCCGGCTTGCCGTTCTCGTCGGTAATGGGGATCGTCGACCCCTTCGTCGTGCCGATGCCGACGGTGACGAGCGCGACGCCGGCTTCGCGCGCTCGCTTCCCCGCGTCGATGACGTCGGCTTCCGGCTCGAACGCTTCGCCGTCGCTGATGACGACGAGCGCGCGCCCCGACCCCGCCTCGGTCGCGGCCAGCAGGTCGGTGCCCTGCCGGATCGCCCGGGCGAGCGAGCTCCCGGCCTGCCCGACGATCGACGGATCGAGGTTGTCGAGAAAGAGGTCGACCGCGCCTTCGTCCACCGTCATCGGGGTGAGGATGTAGCTGCGGCCGGCGAAGGCGATCAAGCCGACGCGAGCGGTCGCGCCTAACGCGCGGAGGCGCCGCACCTCCTGCTTCGCCAGCTCGAGGCGGTTAGGCCTCACGTCGGTGGCGAGCATCGACAGCGATGCGTCCATCGCGATCACGAGATCGTAGCCCTGGACCTTGACGGCGGTCTGCTCCCGGCCCCAGCGCGGGCCGGCGAAGGCGACGCCGGCGAGCAGCCCGGCGAGTGCGAGTCGTCCGGCCCGCCACCGGCCGCTCGCCGAGGCGAGGCCGGCGGGCAGGAGCCGGGCGACCACCGGCTCGTTGCCGAGGCGGGCGAGCCGCTTCCGCCGGCCGCGCTGGATGCGGAGGGCGAGGAACCCCAACGCGACCGCGAGGACGATCGCGCCGGCGAGCGCCCATGGGTGATCGAAGATCGACAGCGCGCTCATGGGAGCGGCGCCTTCCACGCCAGGAGTGCGAGCTCGGTCGCGAGGAGCACGATCGCCAGGCCTAACGGCCACTCGTACTCCTCGGTGTACTTCGTGTACGTCCGCGACTGGACCGGGCTCCGCTCGAGCTGGTCGATCTGCTCGAGCGTCCGCTCGAGGGCGGCGGCATCGGTGGCGCGGTAGTAGCGCCCCCCCGTGGAGGTCGCGATCTCGGTGAGCAGCGCGTCGTCGATCCGCACCGGCTGGTATTCGAAGCGAAGGCCGCCGATCCCGCGACCGACCGGGACGCGCGCCATCCCGACGCTGCCGACACCGATCGCGTAGATCTTGATGCCGAACGCTTTCGCCGCCGTCCCGGCGGTGCGCGGATCGATCGAGCCGCGGTTGTTCTCGCCGTCGGTGAGCAGGAGGATCACTCGCGACTTGCCCGGCGAGCGGCGCAGCCGGTTGGCGGCGGTCGCGATCGCGGTGCCGATCGCGGTGCCGTCCTCGAGCTGACCGGGCTGCAGGTTGGCAACCGCCGCCGACATCACCGGATAATCCGTCGTGAGCGGCACCTGGGTCAGCGCCTCGCCGGAAAACGCGACGAGCCCCAGCCGATCGTTCGTGCGCATCGCGACGAACTTCCGCACGAGGTCGCGCGCGACCTCGAGCCGGTTCTGCGGCTGGAAGTCCTCGGCGAGCATCGAGCTCGAGATGTCGAAGGCGATCATGATGTCGATCCCCTGCGACGTCACCTCATGCGAGGTGGCCCCGCTCCGCGGCTGCGCGAGCGCGATGATGCTT
>JAICUE010000116.1 GCA_025936015.1 Gemmatimonadaceae bacterium | reverse complement strand
GGCGTGAGCGGGATGTACCAGGCGAGCAGCTCGACCGGCCCGGTGTTCATCGTCCCCGGCGCCACGCAGCACGCGGTGGCCGCGTTCGTGTTCGAGCAGCTCGGCCTCGGTCCACTCACGCTCGTCGCCGGGGCGCGCGGGGACACGCGCGCGCTGTCGTCGGACGCGCTCCCCGAGACCGGCCGCGCCGCGGACAGTCGGCACTGGTCGGCATTCAGCGGCGACGGCGGTGTCGTCCTCGATGTCGCCTCACACCTTGCGGCGCGAGTGAATTACGGAACGGGGTGGCGTGCCCCGACATTGTTCGACCTCTACGTCAACGGACCGAATCGCGCCGAGGCGCGCTACGAAATCGGCAATCCGGCGTTGAAGACCGAGCGGGCGGGCACTCTCGACGGCGGCCTTCGCTGGACGAGCGATCGCGTCCGCGCTGACGTGTCGCTGTTCACGAGCGACGTGGACGACTTCATCTTCACCGCGCCGACGAATCAGGTGCAGGACTCGCTGCCGGTCTTTCGCCACCGGCAAACGGATGCGCGGCTGCACGGAATCGAAGCGTCGATCGAGGCGCGCGTCACCGACGCGTTCACCGTTCGCGGGAGTCATGACCGCGTTCGCGGCGAGGACCGCGTCGCCGACCTGCCGCTTCCACTCATCCCGCCGCCACGCACGATCGTCGGCGCCGAGCTCGCGCTTCCCGCGGTGCGCGCTCTCCGCGCGCTGTCGATCGGCGGCGACGTCGAGATCGACCAGCGACAGTCGCGGCTGAACCCGGACGACCTGGCGACCCGCGGCTATACCCTCGTCAATCTCGACCTGTCGTTTCAGCGTACGCTGCGCGCCCGCGACACGCGCTTCGATCTCCTCGTGCGCAACGCGCTCGACACGTCGTACCGCGACTTCCTCAGTCGCTACAAGCAGTTCGCCGACGCACCGGGGCTCAACGTCATCGTCAAGCTATCGGCGGGGGCGTGGTGAGCCGGCTCGGGCGATGCGCGTGCGGCGCCTAACGACCACCTGATCTCGCCCCTTCACGCGTTCGACACCGCCAGGCTCGTTCGCCCCGCGCGGGCTGTCGCTCACCCTCGAAAGATTGCTGTACTGAGAGCCACTCTCGCATCGTAGCGCGTCGGCCAGCGTCCTGGCCCGTGTGCACACGCTTGTGCGCCCCTGCGGCGCGGGAGATTCAGACATGCAGATTCATGACGTGAGGCAGTCCGCGCGTGCCGTCGCGGCGGCGGCCATCGTGCTCCTCGTGCTCGGCTGCGGCGGGGGTGGTGGCGGCGGAACCCCCACCGCGCCGCCGACCGGTGGCGGCGGCGGAAACGGAAGCTCCCCGGCCACCGACATCACCGTCCAGAACAACTCGTTTTCGCCAGCGACGACGACGGTGCCGGTCGGAAGCACCGTCACCTGGACGTGGAACAGCTGCACTGGCGATGGCTACGGCGGACAGGCCTGCACCGATCACAGCGTCGTCTTCGACGATGGGGCGCGTACCGGTTCGGAGGTGCAGAGCAGTGGCAGCTTCTCGTCGCAGTTCGCGACCGCGGGGACGTACAACTACCATTGTTCGATTCATGGTACCGCGATGCACGGAACGGTCGTCGTGCAGTAGCTGCAGTGTGCGTCGTGGCTGAGGAGCTCCGGCCAGGTCATCGGCCGGCGCTTCTTCTTTCAGCCATCGAAGGCCGGTGACACAGACCTTGCGTTAGGGAAGCTCCGGTACGGATGGCAGCACATCCCGATCGGAGAGTTTCGTGACCCTTGGATGTTCGGATCGCTCGTATTTCCCCTCGCTGGTCCTGGTCGTCTCGTTCACCGCCGCACTCGGTGGCCGGCCGGCGCCGCTAGCTGCGCAGGAAACCAGCAAGACGTTCTTCAACCGCCGCGATGCGATCGCGACGGGAATCGCCCTCGCCGGCACCGCCGTCGTCTTCCAGTTCGACCAGCGCATCGCGCGCTGGTCGCAGGAGCCCGAGGTGCAGGGCGGATCGGGGCGGCACGCGCTCGTGAAGAACCTGACGAAGATCAACGAGACGCCATTCACCTTCGGCGCAGTCGCGGTCTACGGCATCGGCCGGCTCACGCACTCCACGACAACCGCCGACGTCGGGCTGCACATGACGGAGGCGCTCGTCCTCACGACGGGCATCGGACAAGTCGTTCGCGGGGCGCTGGGCCGCGCTCGGCCGAGCAGCGCGACCGACGGCCCGCTCACGCATCGCTTCGGCCGCGGGTACACGGACTTCGAGTATCGCTCGTTTCCCTCGCTCCACGCCGCGACCGCGTTCGCTGCGTCGGCGGCCGCGGTCGAGGAGATTCGGCTGCGCAACCCGCACGCGGTTCGCTGGGCCGCGCCTCTCATCTACGGTGCCGCGTCCGTCCCCGGGTTCACCCGCCTCTATCTCGATAAGCACTGGGCGAGCGACGTGGCCGCCGGCTCCTTCCTCGGAGCGCTGCTCGGCATCAAGACGGTCCGCTACGCGCACTCGCACCATCAGACGAAGCTCGATCGCTTCCTGCTCGGCACGTCGGTTGTCCCGGCGCCGGGTGGCGGCGCCGCTCTCTCGATCTCGTTGACCCCGTAGCACTGCAAACGCAGGAGAGCCGCGGCTGACGTCAGCCGCGGCTCTGCTCCCCGGGGTACCGTTAGGCAGCCCGCAGCGAACGCGATCGATTTTCGCAGTCAGGCGATCACGGCTTGCCTGACGATTTCGGGACTGTCGGTGGTGCCGTCTTCGGTGCGAGCGGAATCTCGACGCGGCCAGCCGTGTCGTTGGCGAACGGATTGACCTGTTCCTGCGGTGCCTCGATGCGTTGCAGCAGGTCGTCGAGGCGCGTCGCCTTCGCCACGGCGCGCGCTTCGTTCATCACGCGCTGCGCCTCCTGCGGCTCGCCGGTCTTCTGCAGCGCTTCGGAGAGGATCGCGCCCGTCGACACGTAGAGGTATGGAATCCCGACCGACGGCTGGTCCACCCAGTCCGTCCGGCGGGCGATCGACTTCGTCGCCTGGAAGACGCTGTCCCAGAGAATCTTCGTCCGCTGCACGTCGAGGAATCCTTCACCGCCGATCGCGATGGTGTCGCGCGTCGGGCGGATCTCGCCGTTGACGAGCTTCTTCGCGAGCCCCTGCGTCAGCGTGTACTGCCCCATTCCGAGCTCGCTCGCGTATCCGCCCGACGTCCGGCTGAAGTAGATCGGCCTGACGGTTCCGGCGGCATCCTTGATCATGCGCAGCACGAGGATGTCGGCGCGCGTGAGCTGGCGCGGCGTGATGATCGCGCGAACGTTGCCCGCCGTGAACAGCGCCGCCTGCGGCACGTCGGCGACGAGCGGCACCGCGTCCGCTTCGGCGATCGTCATGTTCAGCGGGCCGGTCGCCGGCTTCGTCCACTGCTGCGATGCGTAGACCTTCGGCCCCTTCGCCGCGTCGTAGGTGTACACCGGACGCCGCACGAGCTGCCTGACGTACCAGTCGGTGTTCAGCAGCGACGTGTTCGCGACGGTCACGTCGCGACGAATCCCCTCGACTTCCTGCGCATACCAGAGCGGGACTGTATCGTTGTCGCCGACGGTGACGAGCACGCCATACGGCTCGACCGAATTGAGGAGGTCGGCCGCGAAGTCGCGCGTGTCAGTCTGTCCGGCACGCGACGCGCTCGTCCAGTTCGCGAGCAGCGGGATGAGCGCGATGATCAGGATGGGCGACGCGAGCACGAGGCTCTGACGGCGCGGCTTCTCGATGGTGTCGGCGCCGACGCGCACGCGATCCGAACCGAATGCGGCAGCGACCGTCTCCCACACCCAGATGAGGCCTAACGCTGCCCAGACCGCCCACGCCGAGTAACTCCAGAGGTAGAAGTAGTCGCGGTCACGCACCTCGCGCGGCACGCTTTGCCCGAGCTCCGGTGCCTGCGAGTACCCGTACTTGAAGTTCATGTAGTAGATCAGCGCCAGCGTGACCGTGAATATCAACGGCCCGAAGAACCAGAAGCTTCGCCGGTCGCGCGTGTAGTGCACCCACCCGCCAAGGAGGCCGAGCAGGAGGAACGCGACGGCGAGCGCGGTCTGCGCGGCCTGGTTCGCGTCGCGCGAGTCGCGCATCCACTGCCAGCGGAAGTACGTCCACCACATGTCCACCTGTGCGGTGAACGGTGCCTGGCGATCGCTCAACGCGGGCTTGCCATACTGCTCGCGGTTGAAGTTGTACATGAAGCGATCGTACGTCAGCTTCGAGAAGGTGCAGCCCCACTCCGGCCCGTTGGTGCAGGCCGTCGGCTCGCCCTCGTTGATCGGGGGAAAGAGCGCTGCGCGAATCGGCTGCGTCGCGAACACCGACATCCCCAGCACCAGCGCGCCGGCGCAGGCGAGCCACATCTTCCATCGGAGGATGGTGTCCCAGCGGCGCGCGAGCACCACGACCGCGACCGCCGGCCCGACGAGAAATCCCGCCGGATGGTTCGCGTAACCAAGCCCCAGCAGGTACGAGATCAGCACGAGGATGCGGTCTGCCTTACGGCCGTGCGGCGCATCGGCCCAGCGCACCGAGAGCCAGGCGACGATCGCGAAGAAGGCGAGTGACACCGTGTACACTTTCTCGTTCACGACGGATTGATTCCACACCGTGAACGCGGTCGCGCCAAGCAGTGCCGCCAGCACGCCGCCGACGATCCGCTGCCAGCGCAGCGGAAACCATCCGGTGAGCACTCGCTCGGTGATGAGGAACCACGCGCCCGCCGCGAGCGCGCTGCAGAACGCGGCGAGGATGTTGATCCGCGTCGCGACTCCCGGCGCGATCGGCAGCAGCGAGAAGACGCGGCCGATCAGCACGAAGAAGGGATTGCCCGGCGGATGCGGCAGTCCGAGGGTGTACGCGGCGGCGATGTATTCGCTCGTGTCCCACATGGCGGTGGAAGGGGCGAGCGTGAGGAGATACAGAATGAAAACGCCGAGCGTCGTCAGGCCAGCGGCCAGGTACGAGGGGGGCGTTTCGATTTCCTGCGGTTGGATGTGCGTTGTCTGCGCCATGCGGTCCGGAAGGTGGGCGAAGGAACGCGGCCAGTCGCGGCGCTCCCCCAAGCCATTGAAAATGGCGGCTGCGGCTCAGTGACGGAAGAGACGCTGTCCAGTTAGTACCATCGCGATACCATGTTGGTTTGCTGCGGCGACGACTTCATCGTCGCGGATCGAGCCGCCAGGCTGCACGATCGCCGTGACCCCTGCTGCCGCGGCCTGGTCGATCCCGTCGCGGAAGGGGAAGAAGGCATCCGAGCCGAGCGCTGCTCCCTTCGTGTCGTGGCCGATCTGCTGCGCCTTGTGCACCGCCATGAACGCCGCGTCCACCCGCGACATCTGCCCGGCGCCGATCCCGATGCTCGCCCCATCGCGCGCCAGCAGGATCGCATTCGACTTGACGCTCGATACCGCCTTCCAGGCGAAGGCGAGATCGCGTGACTCGGTTGCCGTCGGCGCCCGGTCGGTCACCACCTTCCAGACCTCATCGCCCGTCGGCAGCGGCGCGCGCTGCTGCGCGAGAAATCCACCGCGCACGCGCTTGAAGTCGAGCGCGCCTTCGCGCCACCGCGCATCGCCCTCGAGGACGCGCAGGTTCTTCTTCCGGCCGAGAATCTCGACCGCGCCCTCGCTGAACGACGGCGCGACCACGCATTCCACGAACAGCGCCGATACCGCCTCGGCAGCCGCATCGTCCACCGGAACGGTGAAGGCGATTACCGAACCGAACGCCGAAACCGGATCGCAGGCGAGTGCCTTACGGTACGCGTCGAGCGCGTTGCTCCCCGTCGCGATTCCACAGGGAGTCGTGTGCTTGATGATCGCGCAGCAAGGCTCGCCGCGGAACGCGTCGGCCGCGAGCAGCGCGCCGTCAAGATCGAGGAGGTTGTTGAACGACAGCTCCTTGCCTCCGCGCTGCTTCAGCGCCTGCAGCCCCGGCTCCCCATGCTGCGCGTAGAGCGCCGCGTGCTGCCCGGGATTCTCGCCGTAGCGGAGAGTCTGCACCTTCTCCAGCGGGATGCTCATCTCGCTCGGGAACCGCTCGCCGCGCTGCGCGGCGAACCAGCCGGCGATCGCGGCATCGTACGCAGCGGTGTGGGCGAACGCCTTCTCCGCCAGGTCGCGCCGCATCGCGAGAGCGGCGCTGTCATCGGCACCGGCGCGCAGCGCATCGAGCACCCGCGGATAATCGGCCGGGTCCACCACGACCGTGACGGCGGCGAAGTTCTTCGCCGCCGAGCGGAGCATCGACGGCCCGCCGATGTCGATGTTCTCGACGACTTCCTCGGGCGACACGCCGGCTCTCGCGGCCGTTTCGCGAAAGGGGTAGAGGTTCACGACGACGAGGTCGATCGGTTCGATTCCGTGTTCGCGCATCGCCGCGACGTGCTCCGGCAGGTCCCGGCGCCCGAGCAATCCGCCATGCACGATCGGATGCAGCGTCTTCACCCGCCCGTCCATCATCTCCGGGAAGCCAGTGACATCGCTGACGTCGCGCACGGCGATCCGGGCGTCGCGCACCGCCCGCGCGGTGCCTCCGGTCGAGATCAGCTCCCAGCCGAGGGCAGTGAGCCCGCGGGCGAAATCAACCAGGCCGGACTTGTCGGAGACGGACAGCAGTGCGCGCATTGGTGAACGGAAGGGTGAGACAGCGTGAGGCCTAACGTGCTGTCGCGAGGGCGCCGACCAGGCGTGCCAGCGACGCCACGTCGCGGAGGTCGATCACCTCGGCCGGCGAGTGGCTGTAGCGGAGCGGCCACGCGATCGGCACGTCGACGGCGCCGAACCGAGCAAGCTCCGATCCGTCGTTGCCGCCGTTGGTCGTGCCGACCTGGAGCGGGATGTGCTTCGCCTTGGCGATCGCGACTACCCGATCGACTTCGGCGGCCGGAGTCGCGCTCGAGTTGTCGAGGGCGCGAACGACCGCGCCGGCGCCGATCGGCGCGTCGGCGAAGCGCGAGCTCTCGAGCGGCGAGTCAGCCGAGACGAAGGTGTCCACCGCGTGAACGCGCTTGATGGTAGGGCCGAGCCGCGCGGCGGTGAAGGCGGCGCCGCCTAACGCTGTTTCCTCCTGGACCGACCAGACGAAGAGCACCGCGTGGGTGAGCGCCTTCTCGTTCAATGCCCGCACGGCCAGGATCAGGGCGGTGCAGCCGGCACGGTCGTCGATCGAGCGGGCGCTGAAGCGCGTCCCGGCGAGCGGCGTCGCATGCTTCACTCCCGTCAGGCTCATCCCTGTCGTCACGCCGCATGCCGCCAGCGCCACCGAGTCCACGCCCATCCAGGCGGTGAGTTCGGCAGGCTGCTTCGTCGTCGCGGTCGCTCGGGGAACGAATACTCCGGCGGCGGATCGCGGATCGTCGCCGGCGATGAACCGCAGCGAGCACTCGGCGCCGGGACGGTGTGAGGCATCGAAATGAAGCAGCGCTGGCTGGCCCTCCCAGAGCGACCGGAAGAAGCCGCCGCGATTGCGCAGCGAGAGCGTGCCGTCAGGCGCGATCTTCGTGATCTCGAAACCGATCTCGTCGAGATGGGCGATGAACATCACGGTGTCGCGAGCCGGCCCCACCGCGAGGGCGATGTCGCCGATGCTATCGACCGTCGCGCGCTCCCGCGCCCACGCCGGAAGCAAACGCAGCACCGCGGCGCGAACCACCGATTCGTGTTCCGAGACGCCGTAGCTGTTGGTCAGGGTCGTCAGTACCTGAGTGACCGCCGCGACCGAGTCGCGGTT
>JAICUE010000073.1 GCA_025936015.1 Gemmatimonadaceae bacterium | reverse complement strand
GGCGTCGATCGCCGCCTTGCCGACGTCGGCGCTGTCGGCGCCGATGCCGTGGTTGAGCAGCTCGCCGATTCCCGTCCAGTCGCTGACGACGTGCCCATTGAATCCCCATTCGTTGCGGAGGATCTCGGTGGTCAGCAGATGGTTCGCGTGCGCGGGGACGCCGTCGATCTCGTTGAAGCTCGACATCAGCGTCTGCACGCCGGCGCAGACCGCCGCGGGGAATGGCGGGAGGTACACGTCGCGCAGCGTCCGCTCGGGAAGGTCTGCGACGTTGTAATCGCGTCCCGCTTCGGCGGCGCCGTACGCCGCGACGTGCTTCACCGTCGCGGCGACGCTGGTCGGCGACCGGAGGTCGTTCCCCTGAAAGCCTTCGACGCGAGCGATCGCGAACGCGCTGCCGAGGAATGGATCTTCACCTGAACCTTCGACGATGCGTCCCCAGCGCGCGTCGCGCGCAACGTCCACCATCGGCGCGAACGTCCACATGATCCCGGCGGCCGCGGCCTCCGTCGCGGCGATGCGCGCCGACTGCCGCGCGAGCGCCGGGTTCCAGCTCGCGGCCTCGCCTAACGGTACTGGAAAGGTCGTGCGGTAGCCGTGGATGACGTCGAGCGCGAAGAGCAGCGGGATGTGCAGCCGCGACTCGGTGACGGCGAGATGCTGCAGCGCGCGCGTCGTGTCGGCGCCGATGATGTTGAGCAGCGATCCGACCTCACCGCGGCGGATCTGTCCGGCGCCCGCCTCGGCGCCACCGGGCCCGGTCGGGTCGGCCAGACCCGAGAGCTGATTGAGCTGGCCCGCCTTCTCCTCGATGGTCATCAGCGCGACGAGCGAATCGACGAAGCGGTCTTCGCCGGGCGCCGTCGGTGTGACTTGCCGCGAGGGCGCGACCGCGGGAGTCGGCGCCGGCATGGGCGCCGCTGCCGGGCGCGGGGTGCTGCAGCCGCTCGCGACGATCGCGGCGGCGACGATGGCCAGGAGCGCTCTTGTTGGCATGGCGAAGAGTCGCTGATTCCGCGACCCGGTGGTAGGGCGCGACCGCGGATTCGTCAGGGACTCGGCTTCGCCGGTGCAGTGCTGATGACCTGTTGCTGACCGTGCGCCGTGCTCTCACGACCAGCGGCTGGCTCGTAGCCGACAACTGCCGAACCGCGCTCGACTGCGCGGGTGAAGAAGGTGCCGTTCGCGCCACCAAAGGTCGGTGCCGGGATCGAAAGCGTCGCTGGATCGGATGGACCGATGACTACGGTCGCCATGCCGAACGTCGCAACTTCGAAGTCCGAAGACTCGAAGCCGATGGTGAGTGGGTGTCGCGGCAGTCGCGGATTGCCCGCGAAATCGGTGACCGTCAACTCCCCGCCCGTTTCGTATGGCGAGAGATGCCCGCTTGCGTCGAAGTAGAAGTCGCGCGGACTGTTCAGGCGCAGCAATGGCTCGCCGACGATCACCTCGAGGCTGTCAGCTGTCATGCCAGGCCCCGTGCCGACGATCCACGTGCGTCCTTCGCGCGAACCGGCAAGCACGTCGAAGCCGCTGTCGCCTGTAGCGGGGACTGGAACCGCGATTCCGCTGTCGCGGCTTGCGAGCGTCACGTACCCGCCCGCGTTGGGCGTGATGAGGGGATAGTTGCCTCGCGGTCGAGCGCCGAGCGGGATGTGCTGGTCACGACCGAGTGTGACCGGTCCCGCGACGCCAGTCGCCGAGACGAGGTGCAGGCGCACCGGTGTGACCGTGATGGGCGAGAGGGTGAGCGGGCGGTACGCACCATCCGGATCGGACAGCGTCAGGGTCGCGGTGCCCGTGTCCACGCCGTAGAAGCCGATGTCGCCAAGGCCACCAGTGGTCGCGCCACCATAGAGCGTGTCCGCGACCGGCCGGATCACTGCGGGATTGCTCGACGTGACCACCACTCGCACCGGCGCCACCGTCGGAAAATGGAAGATCCCCGCGGTGTCCGTTGCCTGGACGTTGACCGACGTCCACTGAGCGAGGGCGATCCGGGTGGGAGTCGGCGATTCGTCGTACACCGCGGCCGTCGCACGATACGTGGGACGCGTGACCATCACGATCAACGTCTCGGGCGCGAAGCCCGCGCCGGTCGCGATCACCGTGTCGGTGCCGACGGCGAGCCCACGGGCCGGAATATCGGCGTAGTCTCCGCCGTAGCCAGGATAAGTCACGCTCGACGGGATCTGGAAGATCTCCGGATGGCGCTGCGTCAGCGCGATCACGTAATCCGGTGACGCATGGCCGGCCGCCCGGATTCCGAAGTAGAGCGATCCGAACGTCTGGCCCGCGCCGATCGTCACCCGCGACGACGCGGCGCCACCGTAGCTGCCGAAGCGCAGACGACGCTCGGTGACCGTGTAGCTCACGGTGTCCGGCGCGTATCCGTCCGCGGTGGCGACCACCGTCGCCACGCCGGCATTGCGCATCGTGACCGGCGTCGCGATCGAGGAGCGGCCCGACGGCACGATCGCGACCGTATCGACGGCAAGGATCGTGGTATCGGACGAATGAAAACGAACGCGGAGGTCGCTAACAGCGGCTGACTGCCTGCCCGAGTCATCGGCCAGCGTCGCGTACAGGTAGCTCGTGGTATTCACGAACATCTCGCCGACAGGGCCGGCACCGCCGAGACGCAGCACTGGCGCGCCGACATGGACGACGGCCGTATCCGGGAGGTAGCGGGCAGCTGCAGCGATCACGCGAGTCGTGCCAACCGCGACACCCTGCACGATGAACTCCGAATAGTTGGCGCTCCAGGTGTACGGCAGCGCGACCGACGACGGCGCACGCGCGATGCTCGAATCCTCGACCGTCAGCGATGCCGCAACAATTTCGTCAGGCTCGATCGCTCCGGCAGTGATCCGCGGCAGCGGGCGGCCGTCGCCACTGCTCTGCTGCGACGCTCCGACGTAGATCGTGTCGCTGTTGAAGCGAAGGCGTGGGAGCGGACCAACGCGCAGGATCGCCCGCCCGGCAACCGGGCCGACGGTCACAACGATCGTGTCGATGCCCACCCCGGTCGCCGTCGCACGGCCCGTCGCATCGATGGTCGCGATCGCCGAGTTGCGAGTGGTGAAGCTGGGGGATGGCATGTTGGGTACGGCGTGCCCCCGCGCATCGAGCGACGTGACGGCGAACCGCTGGGTGCGAAGCAGTGGTCGCGTCGTGTCGGCCGGCGTGATCGAAAGCGACGCTACGCGCTGCGCGACACTGACGAGGACGGAGTCACGGGCACCGCCGTCTTCGGCTGCTATGACCCACGCGCTTCCATTGGCCAACGCCCTGACCCGGCCAGCACCGCTCACCTCGACGATGTCGCTGTTCGATGCCCAGCTGATGCGCGATGCGACGCCTGAGCCGTCGCCGCCGGAGATCGTTGCCTTCAGGCGGACCGTGTCGCCTAACGCGCGGAGGGTATCGACCGGCTCGACGGTGAGCGTGAACCGCGGATGGACGACGACGATGGTGCTGTCGAATAGTGTCCCGTGTGCGGCGATGACCACCGTCCGTCCCCCGCGAACTCCTGTGGCGATCCCGTGATCGCTGACCGTCGCGACCTGCTCATCGCGGCTGATCCATGCGACGAAGTTCGCTCCGACGATTGCGCCGCCCGTGTCGAGCGCAACAACCGGAACGCGGCTCGTATCTCCGACCGTGACGGTAATGCTGTCGCGCAGGAGGTCGAGTGAGACGATCGGCGGCCCGTAGGGCCTCGGACCGGTGGCGTCCGAGCAGGTGACGCTGACGGCGAGCGCGAAAAAGCAGGCCAGCGGTCGCGCGATTCGTCGAGCGCGGAAGGACATGCGTGCCTCAGCGCCAGCGGGCTCTCGGCGCAAACGGGGGGCCGGCAACGGCAAGGGCGTCAGTTCGGCCTAACGATAGGACATCGGGTCGCACCCGGCAATGCTGACGTAGCGACTTGCCGTGCCCATAGGTGTAACAGGGAACACAGACAGCTGTCGAACCCGTGGGATGGTACGCTGGCGACCGCGCGCCCCGCGTCCTAGACTAATCCGTCAGTCCCCCGGCGGGACCGTCAAACCAATGTCCTGCAGGAAGTCACGGCGATGGCCCTCAATCTCCGATCGGTGAACCGCCTGACGCGCGCCGCGCGCTTCCGGCTTGTGGTCGTCGCCGCTGTCATCACGGCGGTCGCGATCACCGCGCAGGCATGTGGAAACGGCAACCGGGGAGTTCGGACCGATCCGCTCGAGCCACCGACCGGGGTGCGCCCGGCGAAGTGGGGGCTCGTCTGGTCGGACGAGTTCAACGCGGCGACGCTCGACGCGAGCACGTGGATCGCCGTCGATGGCGCAGCGAACGTCAACAATGAGCTCGAGTACTACAGTCCTTCCGAGGTGTACCTCGAGAACGGCAACCTCGTCCTGCGCAGCGAAGTACGCGCGCTCGGAGGTCGCAGCTATACGTCGGGCGAGGTGCGCACCGGAACCAAGCGTCTCGTGTCGCAAGGTTCGGCGATCGAGTGGCGCACGCAGGTGCCGTCGGGCAAGGGGATCTGGCCAGCCAACTGGCTCGTCGCCAGCAGCTGCACCGGCATCCAGGGATGCGGCAGTGCGTGGCCCCCGGAGATCGACGTCCTCGAGATGAAGGGGAGCCAGCCCACCGTCAACATCATGACGCACTGGTGGGGCAGCTATCCGTCGCAGCAGTACCAGACGAGCACATTCGACGCCGGCGTCGACCTCTCTGCGGATTTTCATACCTACCGCCTCGAGTGGTTCCCGGACAGCATCCTCTGGTTGATCGATGGTGTGCAACGCGCGAAGCACACCCAGAACGTGACGACGGGCGCGCTCCAGATCGTCATGAACACCGCCGTCGGCGGAAATTTCGATGGCGCGCCCAACTCGACGACGGTGTTCCCCAAGTACCAGCGCATCGACTACGTGCGCGTCTACCGCGACACCGCGAACTCTCCCTGACCGGCAGATTGACGCCGCACGGATTCCCGTCGGGCGCCGCGCCGGAAATGCGCCCGATTTCTGCCCAGGCCACCGCCCCGGATCGGTAGAAAGCCGATATATTTCGTCATGCGCATCTACCTCGACCATGCCGCAACGACGCCGGTTCGGCCGGCCGTTCTCGACGCGATGCTCCCCTTCTTCGGGGATCGCTTCGGGAATCCGTCGAGCATGCATCGGTTCGGGCGGGAAGCGCGCGTCGCGCTCGACGAAGCGAGAGAGCGAGTCGCGGCGACCATCGGCGCGCGACCGGACGAGCTGTGCTTCACCTCCGGCGGCACCGAGGCCGACAACCTCGCCATCCTCGGCAGCTGGCATCATGTCCGGCAGCAGCGGCCCGCGGTCGTGACCAGCCCCTTCGAGCACAAGGCGGTGCTCGCGACGGTGCACGAGGTCGCGCATGAAGGAGGCGAAGAGCGGCTCGCTCGCGTGACGCCGAGCGGCGTGGTGGACGTCGCGGACATCGACCGCCTCGTCGACGATCGCGTCGCGCTCGTGTCGATCATGTGGGTGAACAACGAGGTCGGCACCATTCAGGATGTGCCGCGCATCGGTGCGATCGCGCACGAGCGCGGTGCGCTCATGCACACCGACGCGGTGCAGGCGTTCGGGAAGCTCCCGATCGACGTGAAGACGCTGCCGGTCGACCTGCTCTCGATCTCCGGCCACAAGGTTGGCGCGCCCAAGGGGATCGGCGCGATGTTCATCCGCCGCGGCGTGCACATCGATCCGCTGTTCCACGGAGGCTCGCAGGACCGCGGCCGCCGTCCGGGCACCGAGAACGTCGCTTACGCAGTCGGTTTCGCGACCGCGGCGGAGCTCGTGATCGCCGAGCGTGAGCGCGAGTGCGCGCGGTTAGGCGCGCTGCGCGACGAGCTCCAGCGCGCCATCGTCGCCGCGATCCCGGACGTCATGATCCACGGCGCCGGCGCGCCGCGGGTGAACCACATTCTCTCGATATCCATTCCCGGCATCGACGCCGAGTCGCTGCTGATGGCGCTCGACCTCGAAGGGATCGCCTGCTCCGCCGGCTCCGCCTGCCAGAGCGGGAGTGTCGCCCCGTCGCACGTCCTCTCGGCGATGGGCGTCCGCCCCGACCTCGGCAACTCGGCGATCCGGATGTCGTTAGGCAGCCTGACGACGCCGGAGGCGGTGCGCCATGTCGCGCAGCGTTTCCCGGCGCTCGTCAACAAGGCGCGCGACTACTCGTCGGCGCAGTCCAGCTCCTGCGCGATCCGCGGCGCCGCCTGACGATGCAGCGCGAGCGCGTGCTGGTCGCGATGAGCGGCGGCGTGGACTCGAGCGTGACCGCCGGGTTGCTCGTCGAGCAGGGCTACGACGTCGTCGGCGCGACGATGAAGCTGTTCTGCCACGGCGACGAGGTCCCCGACCGCCCGTGCTGCTCGCTCGACTCGATCAACGACGCCCGGCGCGTCTGCGACACGTTAGGCATCCCGCACTACGTGCTCAACATGGAGAGCGCGTTCGGGCGCGACGTCGTCGATGACTTCGTCGCCGAGTACGCGCGCGGGCGGACGCCGATTCCCTGCGTCCGCTGCAACACCTTCACCAAGTTCCGCGACCTCGTCCACAAGGCCGACGCGATCGACGCGACCTGGGTCGCGACCGGGCATTACGCGCGGATGGTCGATGGCACGCTGCAGCGCGGGCTCGATCCGGCGAAGGACCAGAGCTACTTCCTCTGGGGGATCGATCGCAACGTGCTCTCGCGGCTCCTGCTCCCGATCGGCTGGCTGACGAAGTCCGAGACGCGCGAGCGGGCGCGGGCGATGGGACTGCGAGTCGTCGCTGACAAGATCGAGAGCCAGGACATCTGCTTCGTGCCTGACGGCGATCACGCCCGCGTCGTCGCCGCGCGGTTAGGCAGCGACGCGCCGGCGCTGGCCCGCGGGAACTTCGTCCGCGCGAATGGCAGCGTCGTCGGCCAGCACGACGGCTTCGTTCGCTACACCGTCGGCCAGCGCCGCGGCCTTCCCGGCGGCTTCCCGCAGCCGATGTTCGTCACCGAGATCCGCGCGGCGACGCGCGAGGTCGTGATCGGTCCGCGCGAGGAGCTGCTCGGCCGCGGTGTCGTCGCGCGCGAGTTGCGCTGGCTGGTGGATGCGCCTCACGTCGGCGAGAAGGTCGAGGTGCAGGTCCGCCACCGAGCGACGCCGGCGCGCGCCGAGATCGTCCGGATCGACGGCGACGAGATCGAGCTCGCGCTAGATGAGCCGGTCGCCGCGATCGCGCCGGGTCAGTCGATGGTGCTCTATCGCGGCGAGACTGTCCTCGGCGGGGGCGTGATCGAGGCCGCGCGCCGAATGCTTCCCGTGCTCGCTGCCTGACACGCGACTAGCTCGTCAGCGCGTTACCAGCAGCAGCGTCGGATCGAGCGGATAGCGTCCGAACTGCGCGCCGTAGATCGCCAATCCGCCGGGCAACGCGTCGCTCACCTCGAGACGCACCGTCAGGCTTCCCTCGGCCGCGGCCTTTGCCAGCGCGGCGCGCGGGATCGGGACGCGCAGCAGTTGCCCGTACGATCCCGCCTCGTGCAGGTGGCCGTCCCTCAGCTGCGCATGCCATGAGAGGATGCCGCGGCTGTCGGCTGGATCGTCGCCGAGCTCGTAGCGGCCGGCGACCTCGCCGTTCACGCGAACCGTGACCGCGCTCGGGAATTTTTTCTCGTCGGTCATCGGATAGGAGTTTGGGTTCGCGCTCGGGTCGTGAAAGCCCTTGCCACGCATGTAGTCGCCCCCGCCCGCCGCGGTGGTGTCGCGGTCCTTCCCGAAGAGCTGCTTCGCTGACGCTTCAACGAGGAACGTCGCTTCGCTGACGTCGCCGACGTTGACGTCGCGCGGCCAGGCGATGTGGTACTCGAAGAATCCCGACCCGGCGCCATCGACTTTCTTTCCGTCCATCACCTGCCACGTCTTCTCCGACCAGCGCGCGCCGTCATACGCCGACGCGGCGACGCGCACCACTCGCGCCGAGCGACCGTCAGCGAGGCGAACGCTCGACGGCGCATCGCCAGTCACTACGTACGTCGCGAAGTTGCGCTGCAGCACCGCGCCGGCTGCGTCCTCGAGCCTGACCGCGAGGACGACGACCGCCGGCTCGTTAGGCATCGTCACGTTCAGTGGTGCGAGCGATGCCGACAACCACGGTTGATAACCGATGCGCACGGCCGAAGAGTCGTACACGCGACGTTCGCCGAGGCTGTTCCAACCGTACAGCGTGGTACGCAGCGTCAGGCTGTCGCCATGGGCGCGGCTGTCGGTCATGAACGACGCCCACAACGGCACAGTCACGCGCGCGCCCTGGGCCACGGTGCGACTCATCGCCGTGTCGACGGCGATGTAGAACTGCGAGTGGAGATCGCGAAGCGTCATCCCGGCAACGATCTCGCCGAGACCTGTTTCCTTCTCGGTGCGATCGAAGCGCCAGTAGCCGTTCCACTCGTTGATCACGTCGTGATGTTCGGTGTACAGCCAGCCGGCGATTCGCGGATGCCGGCGGAACGCATTCACTGCGAGGTGATAATCCCAGCTCCAGTCGACGTCACCGGTGCTGCCCTCGTAGCCCCACACGTTTCCGAACTCCGAATTGATGTTCGGCTGGTGCGCCTGGGCATAGCCCTCCTCGAAATTCCATGGTGAGCCAGGAAAAGTGCTGTCGCTGATGACGTCGAGCTGCTTCTCCCACTGCCAGCCGGCCAGGTACGAATGCCACGAGTTGAGATCGCTCTCGACGTGGCCGCGCCCGCAGCACGGCGAGTTGTCCTCGACGAGCCGCGTCGAGTCGAGCGATTTCGCCAACCGCACCGTCTGCGCGACGCGACGCTGCGTCGCTGGTTCGTAGATCTCCTTTCCGTCACGCTTGGTGACGATTCCCCATGCCTCGTTGAATGGAATCCACGCGAAGATCGCCGGGTGATTGTAGTCGCGTTCGATCATCTCCCTCATCGCGTAATCGTGCTCGGCGAACATCGCCGAGTCGGGCGGGCCCCACGAGTTCGGGACGTCGGCCATGATCAGGACGCCGAGCCGGTCGGCCCAGTAGAGCTTCCGCGGGGTCTCGATCTTCACGTGTTCGCGCAGCCCATTGAGGCCGATCTGTCGCGCGCGCAGGATCTCGTTGCGCGTGAAGCTGTCGCTCGGGAACGTGTAGAATCCTTCCGGGTGATAGGCCTGGTCGAGCGCGAGTTGCAGGTAGACCGGCTTCCTGTTGAGCGCGACGTACGAGTCGCTGCTCCCCGGCCGCGTGACGACGGAGATCGAGCGCATCCCGAAGTAGGTGTCGACCCGGTCTTCGATGATGCCGGTCCCCGAGACCGTGGCGGTGACGTCGTAGAGGTGCGGATCCTCGAGCGTCCACAGATGCGCGTTAGGCACCGCAACGTCGACACGCGCGCTGCGCGCGCCGCGCGGGATGATGCGGGTTACGGGGCTCAGCCCGCTGTCGCTGAATGTCAGCTTCACCGTCACGTCGCGCGGCGCGGGATCGTGGAGCGTTATGTCAGCCGTCACCCGCGAACGGGCGATGTCGGGAGTGAAGTGAATCGTCTCCACCGGCGCGGTGCCGCGCGCCTCGATGTAGATCGTCTGCCATAAGCCTCGCGACTTGCCGTAGCCCTGTTTCCACTCGAGCT
>JAICUE010000401.1 GCA_025936015.1 Gemmatimonadaceae bacterium | reverse complement strand
GTCGAGCGCCTCGACGGCGGCGCGATAGCCCTCGTCGATCACTTCGCGGGTGTTGCCGAAGCCGAGCCAGTCGACGTGGCCTAACCGTGGCCGGGCGAGCACCATCGGCGGGCCGCTCCACTGCGAGAGCGGCCAGCCCTGCAGCGCGTGCATCATGATCGTCGCCGAGCGCATGTAGATCGCGCCGAAGCCGCGCCGGGTGACGTCGGTCGAGGGGGAGAGATCGGAGCTGCCGACGTCGACCGCGATCACCGCGTCCATGCCTAACGCGGCGACGCCGGTCGGCAGGTTGTCGATGACGCCGCCGTCGACGCAGATGCGGCCGTCGACGCGTCCGGGGGGGAATGCGCCGGGAAGTGCGCACGATGCATACACCGCGTCGGCGACCGAAACGTCCTGCAAGCCGGGGAGTCCCCAGATGAGCTGCGTCCCGCGCTCGACGTCGACGGTGTTGACGAGAAGTGGCGTCTTCAGCCCGGCGAACGTTCCCTGCGGCGCGATCGACTCGCAGATCACGCGGAGCGGCTCCTCGAGATAGATCGCCGAGGTGCGCACGCGCTGGACGAGCATCCCGACGTGATCGATGCGGAACAGGTCGCGTCGCGCCAGCGACTCGGCGCGCGACTGCATCTCGGCGACCGACATCCCGTTCACGTACGCCGAGGCGATCAGTGCGCCGATGCTGGTGCCGGCAAGCCGCGCCGGGACGATCCCGCGCTCCTCGAGCGCGCGGAGGACACCGATATGCGCGAACCCTTTGAGTCCGCCACCGCCTAACACCAACGCGATTCGTGGAGTAGTGCTCACTGATTCGGATCCAGGTACATCTGCTTACCGCTCAAAGCATCGTGTGTTCATCGCGTATCGCAAAGCTAAACGCGTGCCGCGAAAATCCGGATGCTCAATGATGCTTCTTCTTCACGGACGTCTTCGATGAGCTCTTCGATGACGTCTTCGACGACGTCGTGGACTTCGCCGTCGTTGCCGGTGCCGTTGCCTGGACGGTCAGGGTGCCGCGGACATCGTGACCCTTCACGACGGCAACGAGCGCCTGCTCGCCCGCGGTCCGCCCAAGCGTCCAGCGGGTCGGAGCGCGACCGTGCGAGTCGGTGACGATGCGAACCGGCGAGGTGCTCCCCGATTTCGCGGTGAAGACGACCGTCGCATCGGCGACCGGGTTGCCGTAGCTGTCCGTCACCGTCGCGATGACCGGAGCGCCGAGTGACTTGCCGGCGACACCGGTCATCACTTCGCTGGCGAGTGCGAGGTTCGCCGCCGCGGCCGGCACCGCGGTCGCGGCGACCTCGACGCGGCGCTCGAGTCCCTCGATGCGCGCGGTGAAGTGCTGCGGGCCGGCGGTGCGCGCCAGCGTCCAGCGTGCCTGCACGTTCCCCGACGAATCGGTGACCGCGGCGGTGTCGCCGAGCGAACCCGTCTCGGTCGCGAGCGCGACGTGAACGCCGGGCACCGGATTCCCGAGCTTGTCCGCGACGTGAATCGTCACCGGCTTCCGGAGCACCGCGTTGACGGTGGTCTTCTGGTCTTCGCCGCCGGTGATCGTCGCGGTCGTCGCGGCGCCGGCGGTGGCGACGGCGTTGAGCGTGACCGGCGGGACGGTGCGTCCGCTTCCGATCTGGACGCGAACACGCTGCGGTCCGGCGCTGCTGCCTAACGTCCAGTGGGCGCGGGCTTCGCCAAGGCTGTCGGTGCGCGACGCAGCGCCGCTGATGCTGCCGCCGTCGAGCGCGACCCAGGCGAGCGGGATGTCAGAAAGTGCGCGGCCGGTGCTGTCGGTGAGCCGGACGCCGATCTGGTCGGGCAGTGGTGAGCCGGCGACGGCGCGCGGCGCGTCGCCGATCTGCGCCGCGCGCGTGTTCGCCGCGACCGGCTCGGCCTCGGCGACGACGACCAGCGCGCTGTCGACGTGATCGACGGAAACGTAGAGCCGCTGGCGGCCGGGCATCGCGCCTAACGTCCAGGCGGCGCGGACGCGCCCTTCGTCATCGGTGCTGCCGACCGACGGATCGGGGATCCCGGCGCCATCCTCTGCGCGGAAGCGCACCGACGCATTGGCGACCGGGCGCGCCCGCTTCGACAGGACACGGACGACGATGCGCTGCGGGACGAGCCCGCCGGCGGTCGCCCGCTGGTCGCCACCGGCGACCAGCTCGAGCGCCGAGGGCACCGCGACGACGTGAGCCGGAACGTAGGAGGTGACGCCGTCGATCGTCGCGCCGACGGTCGTCGAACCGGGATTCTTCGCGGTGGCGATGCCTAACGTGTCCACCGTGATCACGTCGGGGTTCGCGCTCTGCCAGATGACGGGCCGCTGGCCGACCGGGTGCCCGCGCGCATCGAGCCCGCGCGCGGCGAGCGGGGCCTGCTCGCCATCGGAGATCGAGATCGTCGAATCACCGTTGAGGCGAACGCTCGAGACGACCTGCTTGACCGTCACGCGCGAGCGGGCAACGCGCTCGCCGACGGTGACGACGATGGTGGTGGTCCCGGTGCCGCGGGCGATGACAGTGCCATCCGTCTCGACACTGGCGACGCGCGGGTTGTCGCTGCTCCAGACGATCGCCGCGCCAACGAGGACGCTGCCGCTCTTGTCAGTGACGGTCGCCGCGAGGTGGATCGTGTCCCCGACCGCGGTGACGGTGTCGGTGGTCGGCGAGACCCCGACCCACGCGGCGCCGATGTCGCCGACGGTGAGGTGGGACGCCGAGCTGCCAATCATCCCGTAGGTGCGGGCGAAGCTCAGAACCGAGACGAGCGCCGCGGCGCTCGACACGGCCGCGACCACGATCCGCGCGGCGCTCTTCGTCGCATCGTGCTTGAGCAGCTTATACATGCAAGAAGGACGAGCCCGCTGGTCCGGCGGTCACCAGACGGCGAGTGACTGACGTCACTGATGCGAGGACTTCTCGAAACGGATGAGGCGGAAGTCTCGAAACGGATGAGGCGGAAGTCTCGAAACGGATGAGGCGGAAGTCTCGAAACGGATAAAAGCTCGGAAGTCTCGAAACGGCTGGATGCTCGGGAGTCTCGAAACGACTCGAAGGGGACGGTACGAAACCGCCCCGCCGCTGCAGTTGCGCAGGGGCGGGGCGGTTTCACGAGTCACGAGTCAGGCCGTTTCGAGACTTCCGAGCATCACAGCCTTTCGCCGTTCCTATTG
>JAICUE010000581.1 GCA_025936015.1 Gemmatimonadaceae bacterium | reverse complement strand
CCGCGTCCGGGCCCGACGCAGTGCCACGACATCACCGTCTATCCGTACGCTGGATTGGCCGGCGGTGCGTGCGAGGGTTACGGCTTCCTCCTCGACATCCACGACCCCGCGCATCCGACGCGCCTTGCCGCGGTCGCCGACTCGAACTTCTCCTACTGGCACTCGGCGACGTTCAACAACGACGCGACGAAGGTGCTGTTCTCCGACGAGTGGGGCGGTGGTGGACAGCCGAAGTGCCGCGCGACCGACAAGCGCGAGTGGGGCGCCGACGCGATCTTCACGATCAGCAACGGCAACTCGCTGCAGTTCCAGAACTACTACAAGCTCCCCGCCCCGCAGACGGCGAACGAGAACTGCGTCGCCCATAACGGATCGCTCATCCCGATTCCGGGCCGCGACGTGATGGTGCAGGCGTGGTATCAGGGCGGCATCTCGGTGTTCGACTGGACCGACCCGAAGCACCCGCACGAGATCGCCTTCTTCGACCGCGGCCCGATCGATTCGACGCGAATGGCGTTAGGCGGTTCGTGGTCGGTGTACTGGTACAACGGAGTGCTCGTCAGCTCGGAGATCGTGCGCGGGCTCGACATCTTCCAGCTGCAGCCGAGCGGTTTCCTGACGCAGAACGAGATCGACGCGGCGCGCTCGGTCCATCTCGACTACCTGAACACCCAGGGACAGCCGCACTTCACCTGGCCGAACACCTTCGCGCTCGCGCGCGCCTACGTCGACCAGCTCGCGCGCTCCAACGGCGTGAGCTCGAGCCACATCGCGAAGATCCGCGACGAGCTCAAGGAAGCCGAGAAAGGCTCGGCCGCGAAGCGCACCGACGAGCTGAATGAAGTCGCGAAGATGCTCGACGGCGACGCTGGCAGCTCGAGCGACGCAGCCAAGGTTCGCCTGCTGGCGACCACGGTCCGCGCGCTGGCGAGCGGACAGTGATCGCGGCGGTAAGCGATCAGCTGTAAGCAGTAAGCTGTAAGCAGTAAGCTGTAAGCAGGCAGCGAACGGCGTCGACGAAGAATCGTCGGCGCCGTTCGTCGTGTTTGCGCGGTTATTGCTTTGATGAGCGAGCATGACGGAGCAATTCGGACTGTTCGGCGGGGAGCCTGCGCGGCCGGCGTTGCCCGAAGGGTTCCGCTACGCGGCCGAGGTGATCTCGCGAGAGACTGAACGCGAGATCATCGGCAAGGTCCGTGAGCTCCCGCTGCGCGAGTTCGAGTTCCATGGCTACACCGGGAAGCGGCGCGTGGTGTCGTTCGGATGGCGTTATGATTTCAACGACCGCGTGCTGCACAAGGTGGACGACATGCCGGCATTCCTGCTCGCGTTGCGCGAGCTGGCCGCACCATTCGCGGGCCTCGCCCCAGCCGATCTGCAGCATGTTCTCGTCACCGAATACAGCGAGGGCGCGGCGATCGGGTGGCATCGCGACAAGGCGGTGTTCGGCGACGTGATCGGGATCTCCCTGCTGTCGTCGTGTACCTTCCGGCTGCGGCGCAAGCAGGGTGAAAAGTGGGAGCGAGCGTCGCTCATCGCGGAGCCGCGGTCGGCCTAT